>CAYSPQ010000107.1:0-5901 GCA_964432965.1 uncultured Desulfohalobiaceae bacterium | reverse complement strand
GTTTTGTAGAAAGATACTAAGAGATGGTGTTACCATATATGAAAGCAATGACTAAAGAATGGATTAAGGCCGCATATGACGATCTAATGGCAATTCAGGAGTTGGTTGACAATTCTCATCTAACACATATAGTGGCTTTCCATGCTCAGCAATGCGTTGAGAAACTCTTAAAAGCTGTTTTAGAGGAGCACGAAATTGAAACCCCCAAGATTCATAAGCTTGTCGAACTCCAAACTATAATGCCCAATCAAACTATAAATCTTGATAATGATATGCTCGCATTGCTGGACAAACTTTATATCGATTCTCGTTATCCAAGTGATTTTGGCCTATTACCCAACGGGAAACCCTCCTCTGCTGATGCGAACATGTTTTACGAATTCGCCCAGAATACATTGTACAGCATTTGTCAGCTCCTTGATATGGATATTAAAGAGATTCAATGACATGAGCCTTGCATCTTATCCTATCCACCAACCTCAATAAGCTCTACAGTAAAGCTTGATCCGCATGCGCATAAGCGACGAGGAAAGATCGGCCTTCAAACAGGCTGTACTGGATCATTTCGGGCCGGATGCCCGGGTCTACCTCTTCGGCTCACGGGTTGAGGACAGGGATCAAGGCGGGGACGTCGACTTATATGTGGAGACCGGGCTGAGGGGGGAAAAGCTCCAGGAGGCCAAGCTGGAGGCCCTGAGCCAGATCCAGCTACGCATCGGGGAGCAGAAGATCGACATGGTAACCTCCGGACCGGAGGCGGAGAACGAGGCCAGGCCAATAGTCAAAAAGGCCAGGGAGACAGGGGTGCTGCTCTAAATGGATGAAACGCTGCGCAGAATCGAGTCGGCGATCAGGGAGAACGATACCCACATCCGGCGTCTGGATCGAGCCAAGCGTCTTCTGGACGAATTCTTTAAAACTCATGCCCTAGGGTGCCCAGGAAGCCTCTTCCTCTCCTCCGCGCCTCAGCGCGTAAATCTCTTCTTCTCCGCGCCTCTGCGCCTCTGCGCGATAATATCTTCCTCTTCTCCGCGCCTCTGCGCCTCTGCGCGACACATCCCGTCTATCGCCTCAGATCCACCACAATAGCGGTCAGATTGTCCATCCCCATTCGGTTCATCAGCGCCTCCCGACCCAGTGCATCAGCCGCTTCCTGCGCATCCCCCGCCTTGCGCACCACCTCGGCAACCTCCTCGTTGTCCAGCACGTCGAACAGCCCGTCGCAGGCGACAACAAGCCACTGATCCGCCTGCCGCAGCTCCTCGGCATGCACCTCCGGATCCGGTATCACCCCCACTTCCTCGAAAAAGGGATCTCCCAGAGTCCGCGTAGGCATCAGACCTTCTCCACCCCGCATCACATAACTGCCTAGTATGGTGCCGCCACTGGATTCTACGCGCTCCCTCTCCTGCGGATCCTCCACCCGATGATCCCGGGTCAGCTGACGCACGTCACGGGAATCAACGATTATAGCCCGGGTATCTCCAGCATTGGCTGCGATCACCCATGACTGCCGCAGATAGAAGGTAACCGCTGTCGCTCCGGAAGACTGCTCTTCCAGCTCACGGGAGACCTCCCTGTAGGACCTGGCAAAGGCCTCTTCTGGGGCCAGCCCTTCCCGCAGGGCCTCTGCAAAGTGAAGATGCAGCACCTGGGAAGCGTAGATCGCTGCGTAGCTTCCTGCATGCCCGTCGTACACCCCGCCGAAGATGTCCCCGCTCTGGAAAAGATCGAACTGCACCGCATGCGAGTCCTCCATCCTGCCTCGCATGCCCTGCTCGGAAACCACTCCGATTCGTGCCATAGCCCCACTCCGCCTGCGTTGCCTTCCAGGCCGCAAAAAGCAAATCCTACTCACCGTCTCCTTGCCCGAGCCCGAAGGAGGACAAACCTTCCTCCAAAGTTGGGAGCTTCTCCTCGGGCCAGAAGGCGTAGATACAGGAAGTCAGCACTGGAGCGTAGATAAGTGCGGAAGCCGCTATCTCCGATTGCTCCCACTGCTCTCTTTGCGCCGCTGTTTCCGTGATCCGCAGAAAGAAATGCCACATGTTCGGCTCCATCCTCTCCAGGAAGCCGGAGAGCTTGTCTCCCATGCCTCCCTGCGAGAGTCTCTCCCACAATGTCTCCAGCATCTCCCTGGGCATGGGCCTGACCGGGTCTCCGCTCTGCCTGAAGGCCCACACCGTGACCGCGGTGGCCAGGGTGACTACTGGACGCGTGCGCCCCATATCCCCGTGGCGCTTCTTCAGGTAGCTGAAAATTTCCGGGAAAAAGCCCAGCTGCTCGGAAACCGCCTCCGGACGGAACTCCTCCTGCTCGGCAGCCTGCAGGATCCACTCGCCCACGACTGGCATTTTTTCTCCTTTTTGCCTTTTTGCCTTTTTGCTCCTCATCCGAGACAGACAGAAGCTGCTGAAAAAGCTTCTCTCTAGCCTCCAAATCGGCCTTGTTTTCCTATTGCCCCAACTGCCGATGCACGGAGTCCACTTTCTGCACCAGGCGATTGCTGCCGCCGCGACGATAGTCCACCTTTAGGGTCAGATAGATACGACCGCAATCCTGCTGCAGATCCCGGAAGCACTTGTCCACCACCTGCATGACGTCCTCCCACTCCCCTTCAATACAGGTGCCCATGGAGTGCAGAGTATAGCTCAAGTTACTTTCCTTTATGATCCTGACCATGCGGGTCACATAAGGGCTCAGGCTCTCGCCCTGGTCCAAGGGAAAAAGGGAGAGCTCCGCCAATACGCTCATAGGGCCTCCTTGGCAATGTGGCTTTGATTTGGGGTAAATTATGGACAGCTATCCAATTCTAACGGGAAGATAGCTTCAGAAGATTTAAACAAAATAACTCGAGCTAAGAGGGGTTGTCCAGGTTGGGGGCATGAGCAGGGGGTTTATGCTCAAGGGTAGGTAGGGCCCGGCAGCCTGAACTGCTGCCGGGCCCGAAGCGATTTTTTCTTGCTAGCTCGCCTCCCCAAAATCCTCTTTCCGGAGGGAATCTAGTTGCTCTTGTCCTTTTCCTCCGCGCGCAGCTCCTTGCGCAGGATCTTGCCCACAGCGGAAATGGGCAGCTCATTACGGAACTCCACGCTGCGGGGCCGCTTGTATCCGGCCAGGCGCTCGCGGCAGAAATCCAGAATGTCCTGTTCCGTGGCTTGCCCACCCTCCTTGAGCTGGACAAAGGCCTTGACCGCCTCCCCGCTCTTCTCGTCCGGCACTCCGATGACAGCCGCCTGGGCCACGTCCGGATGCTGGTAGATGACTTCCTCCACTTCCCTGGGGTAGCAGTTGAATCCGCCCACCAGGATCACGTCCTTCTTGCGGTCAGTGATGAACAGGTACCCATCCTCGTCGAAAACCCCGATATCTCCGGTTAGGAAAAAGCGCTTGCCGTCCACTTCCCGGAAGACTTCCGCGTCCGCCTGGGGATTGCGCCAGTAGCCCTTCATGACCTGGGGACCGGAGACAGCGATCTCTCCGTCCTCGCCCTGGGGCATCTCCTGGCTCCCGGTTTCCAGATCCATAGTCCGGATATCCGTATTGGGCAAAGGAAAACCCACGGAGCCGAATTTGCGCCTGTTCGTGTCCGTGGGATTGGAGGCGATGACCGGTGCGGTCTCGCTCAGGCCGTAGCCCTCGAAGATGATGGCCCCGGTCTTCTCCTCGAACTGCTTGGCCATCTCCACCGGCAGCGGCGCTCCGCCAGAGGCGCAGCAGATCAGGGAGCTGAGGTCGTACTTGTGCAGATGCGGATGGTTGATAAAGGCGGAGAATATGGTGGGAACCGCTACCAAAAGGGTGGGTCTATGCTTTTGCGTCAATTTCAGCACCTCGGTGAAGGGGGGGTCGCCCGCCCGCGGATCCGGAATGCAAACCAGCTTTCCCGCTGTTCCGGCGGAGGCCAGCATGCAAACGGTCTGCCCGAAGCTGTGATACCAGGGCAGGACCCCCAGATAGCAGTGATATCCTCCCCTCTTGGGCTTTTGCGGTGGCTCGCCCGGAGCGTGGACCAGTTGGGTCCACTCGTCCACTAACATGGTGTCCGAGACCATGTTGCTGTGGGTCAAAACCGCACCCTTGGGCAACCCGGTGGTACCTCCGGTATAGATAAGGACCGCCGGGTCCTCCAGGGGTTCCACCTTCACCGGTTCCGATATGGGCTGCGTCTCCCGCAGGATTTCATCCAAGTGCATATGTCCTGGCTTGTATTCCTTGGCCTGGGGCAACTTTCCGGCCAGGGAGCCGATGAACTTCTTCAGCCCGGGAATCCAGTTCTTGACATTGCAGAGCACGACTGTCTCCACATCCGTGTCTTCAATTGCCTGCACAGCCGTGGGGTAGAACCTCTCGTGGTCCATGCAGAAAACCATCCTGGCTCCGGAGTCATTGAGCTGATGCTGCAGCTCGCTGGCCGTGTACATGGGGTTGCAAGTGACGCACACGGCTCCGGCCTTGAGGATGCCGAAATATACCACCGGATAGTGCGGCAGATTGGGCAAAAAGATGGCTACCCGGTCACCCTTTTGAATGCCGCGAGAGATCAGGAACGCGGCCACCTTGTCCGAGTCCTCCTTGACCTCTTTAAATGTGCGTTTGGCGTCGTTGAAGATGGTGTAGATCTGTTGCGGATAATCCCTTGCCGCCTCGTCCAGCAGCGAGTACAAGGGCTTGTCGTACCCGGAGATCTCCTTGGGCACACCTTCCGGCCAGTAGGGAAAAGGATCCTTTTCTTGCGTCATGTGGATTGCCCCCTGATTTTATTGTTCTGCTGATTGTTGCCTGGCAATATTTTTCACCATCTGCCCCACCACGATGGAAACCACCTCGCGGGGCAGGAAGTCGTCGGGCATTCTCTCCATGAGGTGTTCCGCAACCTGTTGACTGCAGGAATCCACATCCGGGTTGCTGCGTAGAGACTCTTGCAGGAGCTGACGAGTCTGACGAGCGGAGCTCAAGGAAGCACCCAGGAACTCCCTTGCTTGAGTTCCGGTTCTAGCCCCGAAATGCTCGGGCAGCACTGCCTGTACTTCGCATTGGACCAAGCGGGACAGGCTCTGCTCATACTGGTCGAAATCCGAATTTGCGGCAGTGAAAACCTCGCTGCCCATGGGTATGCCAGCTGAATCCGAGGTAAACAGGGCCTGCTGCCAAGGCTCGTACAAGGCAATGGAACATGGGGAATGCCCTGGTGCTTCCAGGACCTGCAATTCAAGGTCCCCGCAAGGCACCCTATCCCCGTCGGCCAGGGCACGATTCACCTGAAGACCCGAAAAGCGGAATCCGGGTTCCTCCGCTTTCTCCTCCATGCTCATTCGCTGCAAGAGAACGGCATTCATGGACTGTATGGCTTCCACCACCTTGGTCTTTTGCAAAAGCTCAGCTGCGGTGCGGGAGGCCCACACTTCCATCCAGGGCCATTGCCTCTGCAGATAGGTAACTGCACCGCAGTGATCGAAGTGCGCGTGCTGCACTACGATCCTGCCGATGTTCTTGGGATCCACCCCCAACTCGTGAATCTGCTCTACCACTTCCGGACCGATAGTAACCATTCCACCACCCAGGAGCGCATAATCGCTCTCCCCGGATGTGGTGTCTCTACCTTGCAGGAGGTAGATGCAGCTCTGCTTGCGACCCAATTGAAAGATCCTGTCCGTGATTTTGGACGGGGCATGCTCGGCTGTCACCAAATATCTCCTTCTTTTAACTTATTGAGCAAGGATACACTTGCTCCGACTGTATACGGATTATTGAATTATGAATCAACACCGTAGCGAGAATATTTTCGTAACATTACTCAGAGTAATCCCTTCTGTCAACGATAAACCAGCGCAACAAGGTTCACACCCGCGATCAAACATGGCATTAAATGGCAGCAGACCGAGTGAGCCAGTTATCTAT
>CAYSPQ010000106.1:0-5904 GCA_964432965.1 uncultured Desulfohalobiaceae bacterium | reverse complement strand
TTTGTGCTCAGTCATCTGCCTTCTGCGTCTGCAAAAAAGACTTTTTGCAGACGCATCTGAACAGAGAGGTTTTATCACTCATTTCACCATCGTGGGACAAAGGCTTTCTCTACAAGATCAGCTGTGGTCCACGGAAAGTGAGTTTGTGGGCGAGTCCCACAACGAGGAGACAGGCAGAAACCGCTCGATTGAGGTCTACATATTTTGTTATTGCTGAAGCGCAGTTTGCAAGCTGGGAGATAGATTAAACGAAATTAGTACATAATATCTGGGTTGAACATATCTGTGCTTGATCTTGTCAGAAATCGAGAGTGGCAATAAGTTAAGTCAAAGACGACAGGTGGTTATAACCTTAAATGTCCTGTCCAGGCTTAAGGAGGTTATCCTGTGAGCAAATCTAGAGAGGAAAAGGCCCAATCCATAGAAACTCTTAAAAAGCAGGCTGAGCAAGCAAACATTGCCCTGGTAAGCGATTTTCGAGGACTTGATGTTGGGAATCTGGAGAAGATTCGCAACGAGTTAAAGGACAACAACATCCATTACCAGGTAGTAAAAAATACGTTGGCTTGCATCGCCTTTCAAGGGACTGTGCATGAGGTTTTAAATGAGCACATGAATGAATGCTGCGCTGTGGCCTTTGGCTATGATGATCCAGTTTCAGTTGCACAAATTTTAGTTAAGCACGAAAAAGGATTCAATGCATTCTCCCTTAAGCACGGAAGTTATAACGGAAAATTTCTGGACAGCGAACAAATCAGGGAACTGGCTAAATTGCCCAGTAGAGATCAACTCTTGTCTCAACTGCTTTGTACAATGAACGCTGTTCCTACAAATTTTGTCAATGTCTGTGCCAATGTAATGCGTTATTTTCTGAATGCCTTGAACGAAGTTAAGAACCAAAAAGAATCCTAAACAAAAGCACATTTAGTTATAAAGGAGGAGCAAATGTCGGAGATCACGAAAGAGCAAGTAATAGAGTTTATTTCCAACATGACCGTTCTTGAGCTCTCGGAGTTCATTAAGGAGTTGGAGGAAAAGTTTGGTGTGAGCGCTGCACCAGCCGCACCGGTAGCAGCCGCTGGTGCTGCAACTGCAGGTGCTGGAGAAGGTGCAGCTGCCGAGGAAGAAGAGCAGACAGAGTTTGATGTGGTGCTATCCGATGTTGGCAGCAACAAGATAGCTGTTATCAAGTCCTTACGCGCTATTACCGGTCTGGGCCTCAAGGAAGCCAAAGCTACAGTTGATGAATTGCCAGCAACCTTGAAGGAAGGGGTTTCCAAGGAAGATGCGGAGGAAGCCAAGAAACAGCTAGAAGAAGCTGGGGCCAAGGTCGATCTCAAATAACTGTTTTCGGATTTAGATTGCTACAGCTGCTAGCTGCAAGGTGATACCCAAAAACGGCTGTCTCTGTATATGTAAATAATGTGCAGGGTCCCTAAGATAAATTTTAGGGATCCTGACACATAATTCTTTCTTAAATAAAAAATTGTAAAAATTACTGCTTCACATTCAGTCGTTCTATTCCAATCTCCAACATTATAATATAGACCATTGCTCGCTCGAAGTGGCATCAATTTTTTCCCACCCATCCCTGTTTACACATCCCTGCTGATTTAACTTTTAAATCCTGATGCAAGGTGTACATAAGCTAGCCAATCTTAATAATTCTTTTTTTAAAGAATATATTATTCTAAAAAGAGATAGCAAAGGTGATTGCGATGTCTCAGCTTGTCAAAAAGTTTGGAAAAATTTCAGAAGTGCTAGAAAAGCCTCATCTTCTGGAACTGCAAAAAAATTCCTATAACGAATTTTTGCAAAAGAATGTACCATCTGCAAGTCGTGAGGAAAAAGGACTGGAAAGTGCATTTCGGTCCGTTTTTCCAATTGAGGATTTTTATCGCTCGGCCACTTTGGAATATGTCAATTATGAAGTTGGCGAGCCTAAATACGACGTAGAGGAATGCATCACTAAGGGCCTTACATATGAAGCTCCATTGCGATTGAAGGTGCGCTTGATTGTATATGATATGGATACAGAAACTGAAAATCGATCTGTACGCGATATTAAAGAGCAAGATATTTACTTTGGCACCATTCCCTTGATGACCGATTGCGCTACATTCATAGTTAACGGTACTGAGAGAGTCGTTGTTAATCAATTGCAGCGCTCTCCAGGCATTCTTTTCGACCATGATTCAGGCAAGACGCATATTAGCAGAAAAGTATTATACAATGCGCGCATTATCCCCATGCGCGGATCCTGGCTTGACTTCGACTTCGATCACAAGGATCTGCTATATGTGCGAATAGACCGCAGAAGGAAGATGCCAGTCACTATCTTTTTGAAGGCAATGGGTCTTAGCAAGGAGGAAATACTGTACTATTTCTATGAGATAGAAAATTACTATATCCAAGAAGGCAGGTTTTTCTTGGAAGTTAATTCCGACCTTTTTCGGCGCGAGAAACTAGTATCCGATATTTTTAATCATAACCAAGAGCTACTTCTCCCTGCTGGAAGAGAAATAGGAAGAATAGACTGGAAGAAAATAAAAGACCACAATATCAATTGGATAGAAGTTGAGCGAGACTCATTGGAACGGGAGTATTTGGCTGAAGACATATATGACCCTCAAACAGGTGAGGTGCTTGCTTACTTGGGGGACAAGCTTACTCCCGAACTGGTGGATTTGCTGGAGAAAGAGCAGGGTAGAAGCATCAAGGTGTTTCATACCAAGGGCCAGGAAGTTTCCACTAGTATCCTGGAAACTTTAAGCTTGGATAATACTGAGGATGCTCAAGGAGCTCAAATAGAAATATATAGGCGCTTGCGTCCCAGCTCGCCTCCTACTCCGGAAGTGGCTCAATCTTTCTTTGAAAATATTTTTCGAAACCCAGAATACTACGACTTATCCACAGTGGGACGCTATAAGTTGAACAAACGCCTGGGACTGGAACACCCCCTGGAAAAGCGCACATTAACCAACGAGGATATCCTGCAAACACTCAATATGCTGATTCAGCTCAAGGAAGCGCATGGTCCGGCAGACGATATAGACCACTTGGGCAACAGAAGGGTCCGACCCGTGGGTGAATTGATGGAGAACCAGTACCGGATTGGCTTGGTCAGAATGGAGAGAGCGATAAAAGAGAGAATGACTCAACAGGACGTTGCTACTTTAATGCCCCACGATCTCATAAACCCTAAGCCGGTAACTGCCGCGGTGAAGGAGTTTTCCGGCACTTCTCAGCTTTCCCAATTCATGGATCAAACGAATCCCTTGTCTGAGGTGACACACAAAAGAAGGCTGTCTGCCCTGGGCCCAGGCGGATTGACCAGAGAGAGGGCGGGCTTCGAGGTTCGTGACGTACACCCTAGCCACTACGGCCGGATTTGTCCCATCGAGACGCCAGAGGGCCCCAATATTGGTCTTATCGTTTCCCTTACCACCCACGCCCAGGTGAATGAATACGGATTTATCGAGACGCCGTATCGTATCGTTCGCAGGGGCAGGGTCACAAATGAGATAGTCTATATGGATGCAGCTGCCGAGCACAATGAGATTATTGCCCAGGCAAACGCCCCATTGGACGAGAATGGCCAGTTCGTCAACGAGCAGGTCATGGCTCGGGAAAAGGGCGAATTCTCAATGGTGAGCTGGGATACTGTTACCCTCATGGATATTGCCCCGAGTCAGATTGTCTCCGTTTCCTCCTCGTTGATTCCCTTCTTGGAGCACGACGACGCCAATCGTGCACTTATGGGCTCCAACATGCAACGACAGGCTGTCCCCCTCCTTCGAAGCGAGCCTCCCTTGGTGGGAACAAACATGGAGGGGCAGGTAGCCAGGGACTCGGGCAATTGCTTATTGTCGGAAGGTTCCGGAGTTGTCGATTATGTGGATTCCACGCGTATAATGGTCCGCTATAAAGACCCCAGCCTATACCCACAAAGTGGAGGCGTGGTGCTCTATGAGCTCCAGAAATACCATAAATCCAATCAAAACAGCAGCTTTACGCAGCAGCCTACTGTTCAGATGGGCCAGGAAGTAAAGTCTGGCGAGGTCCTGGCTGATGGGCCCAGCACTCACAAGGGTGAGCTGGCTCTGGGCAAGAATCTTCTCACCGCTTTCATGCCTTGGGGGGGATACAATTTCGAGGATGCGATTCTCATTTCCGAGAGATGCGTAAAGGAAGACGTCTTTACCTCAGTGCATATCGAGGAATTCGAGGCCCTAGCCAGAGACACGAAGCTTGGACCTGAGGAGATAACCCGAGATATCCCCAATGTCAGCGAAGACATGCTGCGCAATCTGGATGAAAGCGGAATTATCCGCATAGGTGCCAAAATCAAGCCGGATGATATCCTTGTGGGAAAAATCACTCCCAAGGGCGAGACACAACTGACTCCGGAAGAGCGATTGTTGCGAGCTATATTTGGGGACAAGGCTAGGGACGTGAAAAACACCTCCCTAAAAGTCCCACCCGGAATCGAGGGAACGGTGCTTGATGTGAAGGTATTCAACCGCAGATCCGCGGAAAAAGACGAACGCACCAAGCAGATTGAGGATCAGGAGCTAGAGCAGCTGGACCAGAAAGAGCGGATGTACATTGATGGCTTGCTAGAATCTACACGGGAGGAGCTTTGGTCTGTAGCCCAAGGCAGGAACCTGGCCAAGTCGGTCAAAGCTTCGGACAAGGGTGAGGTCCTGGCTGAGGCGAATAAGCCGTTGAAGCGCGAGGCTCTGGATCAAATCCCTCTCAAGAAGCTTCAGGACGCTTTTACCAACAAGGATACCAACGAACGAGTTCGCGAGATTCTGGAGGGTTACGAGGAAAAGCTGCAATTCATCCGCTCTGCGCAGCAGAAAAAGCGGGACAAGGTAACCGAGGGAGATGATCTGCCCCCTGGAGTTATCAAGATGGTCAAGGTCTATGTGGCCATCAAGCGCAAGCTCGGGGTCGGGGACAAGATGGCGGGACGCCACGGAAACAAGGGGGTTATCTCCTGTGTGCTTCCCGAAGAGGATATGCCGTTTTTCAAGGACGGAACACCCGTGGATTTGGTGCTGAATCCTTTGGGAGTGCCCTCGCGGATGAACATCGGCCAGGTTATGGAGACCCATCTGGGTTTTGCTGCTAAGGAGCTGGGCTCACAACTTGCGGAGAATGCTGAAGGCAATGCACCCGTTCAGAAGCTGCGCACTGAACTCAAGGAGATATTCAAATCCGCCGAGATCGAGGAATTGGTGGATAGTTTGGAAGACGAGGAACTTCAGGAAGAAGTGAAGAAATTGCGTGGAGGTATTGTAACCAAAACCCCGGTTTTCGATGGTGCCACAGAGCAGGAGATCACGGATTGGTTACAAAAGGCTGGCTTGCCCCAGGACGCAAAAGAAGAGCTATACGACGGCCGGACCGGGGAGCCTTTTCATTTCCGGGTGGCAGTGGGCTACATGTACATGTTGAAGTTACACCACTTAGTGGACGAGAAGATACACGCCAGATCCACAGGTCCTTATTCCCTGGTTACCCAGCAGCCCTTGGGAGGGAAGGCACAATTCGGTGGTCAGCGCTTGGGAGAAATGGAGGTTTGGGCCCTGGAGGCCTACGGGGCAGCCTATCTGCTGCAGGAGTTCTTGACTGTGAAATCCGACGATGTGCAAGGAAGGATCAAGATGTATGAAAACATTGTAAAGGGAGGCAACTATTTGACCTCCGCAATGCCGGAGTCCTTCAGTGTGCTCATCAAGGAGCTAATGGCCCTAGGCCTGGATGTTACTTTGTACAAAGAGGAATAGCCAAGGGAAGTAGCCTCTACGCTCCAGCGCTTAACTTGCGGGGATCTCCTGCTAGGTGACGGGAGCCTCACCAATAGCTGCCTTTCAGGGAATAACCAAGGCGATT
>CAYSPQ010000105.1:0-5972 GCA_964432965.1 uncultured Desulfohalobiaceae bacterium | reverse complement strand
CAAGCCCTTCGTCTTCTCTGCTGCCTTGGACAGAGGCCTTACAACCTCCACAATGATCCTGGACGCCCCCATTGTCTACGAGGATCCGGAAACGGACACCACCTGGAAGCCGCGAAACTACGAGAGGCTAAATTTTGGCCCCACACTGTTTCGCACAGCCCTGGTCAACTCCAGAAATCTGGCCACTATTCGTGTGGCCAGGGAGATCGGCATCTACAATGTTATCGACAGGGCCAGGACAATGGGGCTTGAGGGCCATTTCCCCATGGATCTCTCCGCGAGCCTGGGCACTGCCTCGGTAAGCCTGCAGAACATGAGCAAGGCCTTTAGCGGTTTTGCCCGCTTCGACGGTGACGTAGTGGAGCCCCAGCTAGTTCTGGAAGTAACCGACCGGCACGGAGAAACCCTTTACGAATCGGAAACCATCACCAGCGAGGCGATTAGCCCCCGCAATTCATACATCATGACCGAGCTTATGCAGGAAGTTGTGCAGGACGGCACCGGCTGGAGGGTCAAGCGGGCCATCGACCGCCCGGTCGCCGGCAAGACCGGAACCACGGACAACCAGAGGGATGCCTGGTACATGGGGTATTCCCCGAACCTTCTGGCCGGTGTCCACGTGGGCTTTGACCGCCCCAGATCCATGGGCAAATACGAGACCGGCTCCAGAGCAGCCGCTCCCATCTGGATCGACTATTGGAAACAGGTGCAGTCCGAATATCCGGACGAGGATTTTCAAAGGCCCGAGGGCATAGTCATGGCCAGGGTGGATGCGGAAAACGGATTGTTGGCTGGTCCTGGCACGGAGAACAGCTATATGCTGCCCTTCGAGGCGGGCACGCAGCCGCGCGAGGTATCCACCGCCAGAAGGGGCGACCTGGATTCCAGCAGCGACGAACGCGGCTCTTCCTCGGACGAGGACGATCTCCAGGAAATCTTTTGAGCAACGAAGGAATTGCCTTCCAGGGACGGTCTGCCGGATAGCTGCTTACAAGAATCGCCCCCAGAGCATACTTCCGGGGGCGATTCTTGTGCTGGAAGATGTGGATAGTTGCCTTATCGCAAAACAATAACCCGATATAAGTCATTAAATGACCCGCTATTTGCTCCTAGCCGCAACATGCATGGTTCTGCTTGCCCTTCTGACCTTTATCGCCTCGCACTACACGGGAATGAGGGCGCAGCAGGAGTACATGGACTTTGTCCGGCAGGCTGAGAACCAAGTTGACAGGCTTCACCTGCGTCTAGAGCCCGCAGGCTACGAGCGAGGCATCTTCTCCTCCAGTGCGGAAACTATCCTCCTGGCCGAAGAGGCGCCGGAGGATCCGCTTCTGCTCCTGCGCCACGACATAGAGCACGGCCCTTTGCTTTTGGGAGAGCGTCTCCTCGGTCTGGCCAGGATGGAAACCGAGTCCCGGATCAAGGGAGAGCTGGCCGACAGTGTGGACACAGCCTTTGATGGGAAAAGCCCCCTGCTAGTAAGCACGGAGATGGCCTTTGACGGAACAATCTACCACCGGCTGAACTCGCCGGAAGCAAACTGGCAGGAACAAGGCCGCGCCCTGCAATGGGGAGGCCTGCAGGGCAGCGCGACTTTTCCTGGCGGGGATGCTGGCTCGTTTAGCGTCGACGTGCATGCGCCCCTGATCAGGGGAGAGAATTCAAATGCCGGGAAAGAGCTTTTTCTCAAGGATCTGCACATTCAGGGCGATTCTGCCTTGGATCCGGACAGGGGCATCAGGCACGTGCACACGGAGCTCAACCTGGGCCGCTTCCTGGCAGGGAAAGGTGAGGAAAGTTTGGGTCTGGAGTCCTTTTCCTTCCAGTCGGAAGCTGGACTGGAAAACGGTTTCCTTAGCTTCTGCAGCCTGGAATCCGAGTTTCAAGGCTTGCGCCTGAATGAGCTCTTTGTCTCCCAGGCTATGCTGGAGGCAAGAGCAGAGAATGTGGATACGCAATCCCTGTCCCGGCTCCTAGATGATGACTCCTGGCAGCCGCTGCAGCAAAGCCTTTCCTCCTCCCCCTCTCTGCAAGTCAAATCTTTCCACATCCGCACCTCTGCCGGAGAGATGCGGATGTTGGGCTCTGCCTCCTATAATGGAACTGGAGGCGCGCCCCATGCGTCCATGGACGAAATCGCGCAACGGCTGCGGGCCGAGGTCCGGATATCCCTGCCCGAGCAGGCCGCTCTAAAACTGGCTTCTATTCCGGCGGAGGCCCTGGCTTTTCCCTTCCCGGATAACGGTGCCTCCCACCAAGAACGTAGGAAAGCCCGGGCCGAGATTTGGCTGGAGGGATTGATCCTGCAGGGTTTTATCAGCCGCGAGGAGGACAGATATCGTGCCCGTTTGACCTTGCGGGATGGAATTGTTTTTGCTAACGACAATCGCTTGCTTTCCCTGAAACACCATCTAATTGAAAAATGAGGGGCCTTATCCCGAGAGCTGCATCTCCTTATCGGAGGTCCACGGGATGAAGGACATAGGTTACCACTCCCCAGACCCCTAGATCGGATTCGCTGCTGATCCTTACCACGCCGGATTGACCGGACATCAGCCAGAGGTCTCCCTCGCGGCGAAGCAGGAGGCGCAGCAGCATTTTCTCCCCCTCTAGAACCACCACCAGGCTGCCCCTGACCAGATCCGGCTCTAGGGCGCGGTCCACCACCAGGATATCCCCGTAGCGTATTCCACCGCACAGATCCGCATCCTCGGCGGCCTGCAAAAAGAAGGTGGAGCTCGGACGCCGCAGCAGGATCTGGTTCAAGTCGAGCCCGGATCTGCGGAAGTCCTCTCCCGCAAAGAAAAATCCAGTGCTCGCTCCTTGGACCGAAAGCGGGTTCCAGTTTTCCTCGCTCATATTCGCTCGTTTTCTCTTATCAATAAAAATCGCGCCACATGCCCACCACCTTGCCTATAATCCGCACGGTCTCCATCTCGTCTCCCTGCAAGTGGATGGGGGTGTAGCTGGAGTTGGCGCTAATCAAGGTGAGGCTCTCGGGACGCCTCTCCACCCTCTTGATCATGATGGTGTCCTGCACTCCCAGAGCGTAGACAGCTCCGGAGTGGATATCCTGCCGGGACTGATCTATGAGCACTGTGTCCCCTTCCCTGATGAGTGGCTCCATGCTGTCTCCGGACACATCCATGAGCACCATTTGCTCAGGAGATCCCTTGCGCCGCAGCCAGGAATAGCGAAAGGCGATCCGCTCCTGCACTTGGGAACCCACTACATAGGATCCTCCGCCGGCGTCCAGCCTGGCCCTGACCAAGGGAACCGTATGAAATCTTTCCTCCTCCGTCTCGCCGGTAAGCTGAGCTGGGTCCAGCCCCATCTCCTGACAAATCCTGGGTATCCAGGCCCGGGGAACCCTCCCCCGCTTCTTGGCTCGGCTGATTGCCGAGCGGTTCAAACGGAGAAGCTGGGCCAGCTCCATCTGCGAGCTCACCCCAGCGCTTTGCTCCAGCCGCAACATAAAGCGATCAAAATGGCTCTGGGCCATGCGGCATCCCTCCTTGCTTGTTTACCGGATTGTAAACCATGCCTGAACAACATGCAATCAAGGACAACAACAAGCATGCCCTTAAAGCGTTTAAGAGGGTAGGAAGGCTATTCCTTTGCAATAGGCAGAGAGCCTTGCAGTCCTGGTAAAAACTGCAGGCAGAAGACAAAGTGGAAGCACAGGCGTCTACATATGGATATGATCGGGCAATAAAATGGCCGCATTCCGGCAGGAGGAGGGACTCAAGAACCGGAATGCGGCCGTGTCAGGGAGGGGGTCGGCCCTAGGGCCAATGTTGCTCTTCTATATTGAAGACATCCGTGTCCCGCTGTTGAAGAGCAAGCGCTCCACAGCCATGTACGGTTGCCTGGGACACAGGATGATTGCTGCAAATATGCAAAAGAACACCTTGACTGGCCAACAAGACTGCTGCACTCAATCAACTTTTCTATTGCATGTAACATGCCATGTTGACCTCTGCACATACCTACGGAGTTGCCCGGACCATTTTTTTGAAATGGAAGGAGAACAAGTCATTGCGCAAATGACACATGTGCCTCAGTGACACAACAAAGCAAACCTATAAAGGAAGCATAAAAAGAGAAAACCTCAGGACAAGCCCCAAGAGCTTGACTGTTCAGCTGGAAATTTTGGCCTCCTTCTTGCATCTACTTGAAAAGTGTAAAACTCAAATCAAGGAGGCGAATCTATGAATTTCTTGAGGCATGTCTTTCAGAAAAATGCTTGGCTCCAATCCCTTCTGCTTCCCCTGATAGTGGCCATGCTGCTCTTCGGTTCCATCGGGGCTCTCTCCGGGTGCGAAGAAGTGGCAGACGAGGAATTCCAGGAAGAAGAACAGGAGCCATTCGGAGAACCTGAAGAAGAGGAAGAGCCATACTAGCAGCCTGGAAGCTATCACCCTTAACTCCGGCTTTCCACGAGAAAGACCCCTCGAGTCAGGAGATCAGCTAGATTTCGAACGAAATGGCTGATCGTTTCCCTATCCGAAAGAGATAAACGGTTTCCTTGTTTCTTTTTCCCAAAGAAGAAAAGAAGCTAATACGCATCCGAAAAGCGGGCTTTCCGGGTGCGTATTAGCTAATATTACTTGGCGTATCGGGCTATTCTCCCAGATATCGGTAGAGCGTCCTGCGCCCTATCCCCAGCAGGGCTGCGGCCCGTCGCCTGTTACCTTGAGTATGTTCCAGCACGTAATGGATGTATCGTTCCTTCAGCTCCTCGAGACTGGGCAAGGTACTGTCCTGTAGCAGATCAGAGGGCATCACAGACTTGTCTTTGCCGGCTTGAGCGTGCTGGCTAGCGCCTTTCCGTATTCTCTCCGGCAGATCCTCCGGGGTGATCCATCGTCCGCGGCAAAAGGTAACTGCCCGGTCCACGGCGTTTTGCAACTCGCGGACATTGCCGGGAAAATCATAATTGCGCAAAAGATCCATTGCCGTATCGGAAAAACCCCGCACATCACGGTTCAGCTTGGCGCTGAAACTATACAGGAACTTTGCGGCCAGCAGGGAAATGTCGTCCTCTCTTTCCCGCAGGGGCGGAACCCGTACAATAAAGGTTTCCATACGGTAAAAGAGGTCTTTTCGGAAATTTCCCTTGTTCACCTCCTCCTCCAAATCCTTGTTTGTGGCGGCCATAATCCTCACATTAGTCTCCACTTCCTTGTTGCTTCCAACCGGCCGGATCTTCCCGTCTTGCAGCACCCGTAACAGCTTGGCCTGCATAGGAAGCGGCATCTCCGATATCTCGTCCAGGAAAAGAGAGCCTCCGTGAGCCTCGGCGAACAAACCGGTTCTCTGCTTGGCCGCGCCAGTGAAAGCACCCGCAGTGTGCCCGAAGAGCTCGGATTCCATAAGCTCTCCAGGGATTCCTGCACAGTTGAGAACCACCATCGGGGCCTTCCCGGAGAAACCCTCCCCATGAACCGCCTGAGCCACAAGCTCCTTGCCGCTACCACTTTCCCCGATAATAAGAACCGGACTTCCAGTCACGGCCACCTGTCGTATCTGTTCGAAAAGTGATTGCATGGCCCGGCTGTGTCCGATTAAACCGTGAAAATCCTCCTCCTTCAGCATGGAGCGGTAGCGTTTGACCTCCTCGCGCAGACGCCGGTTTTCCAGTGTGCGTTGAACACAGATTACGAGCTGATCCAGATCCAAGGGCTTGATCAGGAAGTCGTCCGCACCTGCCTTTAAGGCCTCCACTGCCTGAGGGACCGAGCCAAAGGCGGTTATTATTATGAAGGCCGGCTGTGGGGTATGTTCCCGTGTCTCGTGCAACAAGCCGAGTCCATCCTCTCCGGGGAGCTTGAGGTCGCAGAGGATCAGGTCCGGTGTGTGGTTAGCCATCCATTCACGGCCCTTCTCCGCGCTGTGCACGCAATGGGCTTGAAATCCCGCATCCGTCAGCTCCTCCTTCAGTAGTTGATTCAAGTGCAAGTCATCCTCTC
>CAYSPQ010000104.1:0-6048 GCA_964432965.1 uncultured Desulfohalobiaceae bacterium | reverse complement strand
ATTGACGACACCAATCGGTTACAAGAATCTGAGAGCCTTCAGAGTCTCTTCGGCCGCTTTCAATAGGATGGGCACGATCGGAATTGAGGCGTTCGATGCAGGTAGGACGGTCATATTCCCCCAAGGCGAAAGCATTTTCAGGGCAGGCTTTTCGGCACGGCATGTCACAGTCTTGGCAAGGCTGGAAATCTTTCAGCGGAGGGCCGGACGGGAGGTTGCCTTCGATTAATATCGCGCGAAGTCGGACTCTGGGCCCCCATTTTCGGTCCAGCAGCAGATTGTTTTTCCCCACGACCCCTAGTCCTGCGAAAACGGCGGCATCTTTCAGATAAACCCCTCCCTTTTCCACGTGGTAGGGCAACGGCTGTGCACGAACCCCATGAGTCCTCAATAGCCAGGATGCTAATTCCTCCGATACTTTGGTCATCCAGCGATTTCCCGCGGTGTTGCCGCGGTCAAACCAATCCAGCTTTGGATTATCTTCTGGATGATGCATGGCCAGCACAAGAAGAGAGCGGCCGTTTGATAGCCATGGAGTAGGATTTTCCGAGTGGTTGGTTTCCCAACTTCCTGAGGCTTCAGCCATGTAGGAAGGGGCACCCAACACTTCATCGATAGCGGCAATCCCCGCTCGAAAACCCTCCAATTTTTCTGCCTCGGCAATCAGTTCTTCAGCAAGTTGGTGATCTTGGGTCATATTATCTCCGGTTTTTTTGAGATCTGGCCAATTATGCCCGTCTAAAATATATTCTGAATGACCACAAAAGCATATCATTAAAAAATACAAAAAAACAGCGGGCCGGACGGATTTTGTCCGGTCCGCAGTTTTGGACCGCTTCGCAGCAGAAATCGTGAGATAGGTGAAGGCTAACTATACGAATACTTTTCCTCTTAACCTTCATTTTAGAGTTTAAGAGCGCGTTCTTGATGGAATGCTCTAGGATTCGATATCGATCTTCTTGCCCATTTCAACGTTTTGTTTAGGTAAAGTAACAGTCAGCACGCCGTTCTTGAAAGAAGCCTTTACCTTGTTTTCGTCCACTTTGGAAGAGAGTTTTATGGTGCGAGAGAAGGAACCAGAGCTTCGCTCGACAAGTTGATAGTTACTATTTTGACTTTTCTTCTCATGACTCTCTTCCCCTTGCAGAACCAGCTTGTTGTTCAGCAGTGATAGTTGAATATCCGTGCTTTCTATACCAGGCAGTTCAGCCTCCACAATAATGTTGTGCTCGTCCTCATTTATATTAACCGCTGGATAATTTATACGCTTTATTTCTCCGAAGCGAAGTTCGAACGGTGAAGGCCTCAGTTCGTCCATGAGGTCGAACAAACTTATTGTTTTCCAAGGAACATTCAATGCTAAACGCCTTTCAGCGGGGAGTATTTCTTTGAACATTTGCCTAGCCTCCTTTTACACAAAAATATTTTCGGTAAGACAGCTTGTTTGTTACGTATAGTTCACTACATAGATTAAAATTCCCAGGACTATTCCTAGAGCAACAAAAATTGTTCCGGTCATGACAATAGCACCTTTTCGGGATAGATCTTTATCTTCTCTCATGGAATTCTCTCCTTTTAAATTTACTGTGTTTAAGTATTTTATTGAGCTACACGATTATTTTGCAGATGTGAAATGCTGCAAAAGTTATTCAATGGCAAAAGGTGACAGGAGAGATAAAATATTTAGCATATTATTTTTTAATTATTGTATTAATCTGTTATAGGTGGTGACTCAAAAAAATAGATTAATTAGTTATGCTCTATATTCATGCTGATGCTTTGGAAATTATAAGAAACAAAAAATAGCCTACGACTGCGAAAGTGGCTAGATAAATACCTATTTTCATTTTTTTCTCCCTGCTTGGTTTTGGGTTTTAGGATTTTTTCGTTATTCGATCTTATATATTTTTTATAATTCTAATTAAGAAAAAGTCAATTCTTTTGAAGAAAATAATATAGTCAAAATTTTAATTTTTGTACCTCTAATTTTTATAGACTTTTGTTTTTTAATGAACATTACTTCTGGTGGTTGATTCTACATTTTATTCAAATTAAAATTAGTCAAGAATGTATATATAAAGTTTATCAAATTTTGAACTACTAAGATTTGAGCTCATACCCCTTGATGGATCTTTACTATGCCCATGCCGAGCTCAAGCCTAGTTTTGTTCTTCATGGACAGTATTAAACAACATTTTAGTGTTCTCATTTTTGTAATTATGAACAATATACAACTCATTGAGAAAGCGTTTCCAGCAGTCACGCTTTACATGAAATCTCAAGATGTATTACAATAGGCCCTAAATTTATAACTATATAAGCCTCTCCTTTGTTGACTCCGGGTAAGAGCTTGTTCTTCGGCGTTTTTTTCGGGAAAAACCGAGAGCGTTAAGCAACAACCTGAATATCATGGGTTTTCGTCTTCTTCCTCTGTTGGCTCCACCACTAGCCACAATCCCTTTACGTCCACCACTTTAACGGTGGATCCGGGTCGAATAGAGGCTCCACCACGGGTCATGGTCCGCAATATCTCGCCGCGCACCTTTACCCATCCGCGCTGCTTGTCCCACTTGGACACCGTGCCGGTTAGGCCGTTCATGCCTTCGAATCCGGTGCGCTTTTTGGGGGCCAACTGGGTCTTGGCAACAAGGTAGAGCACGAAAAGCATGAAGATGGATACAGCCCCGACAGAGAACAGGATGGTGTTCCAGGGCAGCGCCGCCATCCCGTATTCGAAGTCGAAAAGCATCACCGAGCCCAGGAACAGACTGATCACACCGGCCACCGCAAGTAGGCCGTAGGCGACTACCACTATCTCCATGAAAAACAGCAGCAGGCTCATGAGGATGAGCAAAAGACCCGCCACGGATATGGGAAGCACCGCCATGGCGTATAGGCCTAGGACTAAACAGATGGCCCCGAAGACACCTGGGAAGATGGTTCCGGGACTGGACAGCTCGAAGAATAGGCCCGCAATACCTCCCAAGAGAAGCAGGTAAGCTATCTGGGGATGAAGTAGCTAGGAGAATATATGATAGCGTAGCAGACTGTTGAAAAAATATTCATTTTGTACTATTCCTGCAATAAAGCAAGGAATACTTATTCAACAGCCTGCTAACTGGCGTATACCCCGGATCGGTGCAAAAAACCGGAAAAAGATTCTTATGCCCTACGCAACTGTGAACGGAGCGAAGATTTACTACGAGGACAAGGGGAGCGGGCCGGAAACCGTGGTCTTTGCCCACGGGCTGCTCTGGAGCGGGCGCATGTTCGACAATCAGGTGGAAGCACTCAAGGACCGCTATCGCTGCATAACCTTCGATTTCCGGGGTCAGGGGAGAAGTGAGGTAACCGAGCGGGGATACGACATGGACACCCTGAGCCGGGATGCAGCCTCCTTGATCGAGGAACTGGGGGCAGGGCCCTGCCATTTTGTGGGGCTTTCCATGGGCGGCTTTGTGGGGATGCGTCTGACCATCCGGCGCCCGGAGCTTATTAATTCGCTGATCCTTATCGGCACTTCCGCTGATCCGGAGCCCAGGAAGAACCTTCCCCAGTACCTCCTGTTCCTGTTTCTGGGTAGGCTGCTGGGGCTAAGGCCCCTGGCGGGCAGCGCTATGCGGGTGATGTTCGGTAAGGAGTTCCTCAAGGATCCGGAACGGGCGGAGCTGAGGCGCAAGTGGCGGCAGCGCTTTTTGGAGAACGACCCCACAGGCGTCACCCGGGCCATGAAAGGGGTTATCACCCGCGAGGCAATATACGATAAGCTTGACCATATCCTGGTGCCCACCCTCATCCTTGTAGGGGAAAGCGACGTGGCAACCGTTCCGGAGAAGTCGCGGAGAATGCATTCGCGTATTCCGGATTCCAGGCTCGTGGTGCTGCCCAGGGCCGGACATACTGCAACCGTGGAGGAGCCGGAGGCTGTGAATGAGGCAATACTGGACTTCCTGCAGCGGCATGGCGAAGCTGCCACATCCGCCTAGCCCCCGCTGTTTCCCACCAAGTTCGTATTCCACGGAAAATGGGGATCAGCCCCAGTAAAGGATTACATCCCGACAGTAGTCTGCCATGCACCCTGAAAGGAATACCGAGCCTAAGCTTGAATCTGGGGCAGGCAGCAAGGCCTATCCCAAATTTGTATCCGATCAGACTGTTACCTGGACCATAAAGAGACTGTCCTATATGTAATTTCTTTGTTACTTGGACAGGAATTTTAGGGCAACCGCATATTCACCCCGTGTTTCTGGAGCCAAGCGTGGTGCTCGCGGTATTCGGGCATCACCTTTTCCACTTCATTCCAGAAGGCCTCCTGGTGGTTCGGATAGATCGCATGGGCGAGCTCATGCACCACGATATAGTTGATAACTGTAGCTGGGGCCATCATGCACTTCCAGTGGAAGTTGAGCCCCTTGGGGGAGCATGAGGCCCAGCGGTAGCCGAGCTCTATGACCCGAATCGTTCTAACTTTTTGAAGCAGCGCAGCAGTTGGAAGATTTTCAACGCACTGCTAACCAAGCAATTAAACTGGATCTAAGGAGGGGTTATGAGAAAAGCAATCTGTTTACTGGTGATAATCTTTTTTCTAGTGCCAAATATAGCATCAGCAGATTTTGTCCTTGAAGAAGATGTTGTGCTACAAGAGAGAGGCTATGCAGGAGGAAATCTTGCTTTTGGAACATATGATGGAGATGTCGCTCCGGATAATGCATCTATAGCTGCTCTGATGGGAAAATTTGGTGTTCACATAAATCAATATTTCTCTGCTGAAAGTCGATTTGGAGGTGGTATTGCAGATGATACAATTGATGAAAATGGTGAAGAAGTGGATGTAAAGTTGGATTATCTATTAGGAATATATGGAAGAGGACATTATCCTATTGGTAGTATACATTCAATATATGGCGTTTTAGGAGTAACACGTGGAGAGATAACTGGCACTGCCACTGAAACCGATACAGGGTTTTCTTTTGGAGCCGGTGCAGATTTTTATATAGATGATCAAATCGGCTTTAATATTGAGTATATCCAATACTTAAATGAATCTGACAATGAAATAGATGCATTTAGTACTGGTTTTATTTTCTTATTTTGATTATCTATGTAAAAACATAGTAAGTCGTTTGTCGTATTATATTCATACATCCGGAAGTTAAATTAATTGGAAATAGAGCTATAATCAAGTCGGAATCCATATTCACTTTCACCTTTTCGCGTTTTATGGCCAGAGCATCGAAGCAAGGTTTACAGGCCTAACACCTTGTGGAACAGTTGCTTTAATAATAATTGAACGAAGGGGGCAACAAGATGAAACGGACAAAAGGCGGCAAGAATGAAGGTAAAAGTTAAGCCTGTAGAATGGGACAAAAACGGGGAGCCGATCTTTAATTTGTCAGCAGATGCGGCTAACGATGATTGGATCAGGGCTGCCAGATTAAAGAGAAGGGCTGAGGAGGGCGATGAAGAGGCCCGAAAAGAGCTGGAAAGGCTGGAAAATACTCCGATGTACAGGTACAGGGACAGGGAGGAATAGCATGGCGCAATCCAAGGCATACAGCTAGTTGCGCTTTTTCAGCCCGGAGCAGGAGCGGTAACGGCCTGGGTGGGGAAATCCAGCCCATCATGTCCGATGTCGACTGGCGCAATCAGCAACGCGAAATTGTGGACAACATTATGCAGATGGTGCAGAGGTTGAAGAGTGAGGCGCAGCAGATGGGTAAAAACGTAGATGATTTGGAAAAGGATATTGTAGAGTATGATGATCTGCCGGACGCACCTCCAAACTTGTGTCCGATCAGACTGTAACTCGGACCATGCTGATTGTCCTGGCACCTAGTATTGGCTCGGAAGGATAGGCATTCACTCGTATATGGTGAGTTGCTTGAGCAAGAAGCCTTCAGTGATCCATAGATCCTGTCAATGCATTTTAGATTCAATATTTCGCAATGTTCGCTTGAAGGTGTCCTGATCAGAGTCGCTCAGTTGTACAGCCCTTTCCGCTGCTCGCAGGGCCTTTTCCATTTCCTCCAGTTCCAGTAGAACATGGGC
>CAYSPQ010000103.1:0-6048 GCA_964432965.1 uncultured Desulfohalobiaceae bacterium | reverse complement strand
AGCTCCTTGGCCCTATCGGTTACGTCGTGGGGCCTGTATTCCTTGAGCATGAGCACTGTGTCCGCCAGCTCGAAATAGTCTCCGCTGCCGCCCAGGACCAGAACCGTGGAGACACCCAGCCGGCTGTACAGCTCGCGCACCCGGTCGATGAAGGGAGTAATGGGCTCGTCCTGCTTGGCCACCAGTTGCTGCATACGGCCATCCCGGATCATGAAGTTGGTCGCGCTCGTGTCCTCGTCCAGAAGCAGGAGACCGCTTTCCGCCTCTAAAGCCTCCATTATGTTTGCCGCTTGTGAGGTGCTGCCGCTGGCGTTGTCCGAGGTGAAGCCAGAGGTGTCCTCGCCGAAGGGCAGATCGCTGATGAAGGGCTCAATATCCACCTGGGTCACGGAACGGCCGTCCTCGGCCCGTATTTTCACGGAGCTGGAGTCGCAGACCACTAATTCACGGCCGTCACCCGGAACATGGTTGTACACCCCTCGTTCCAAGGCCTTGAGCAGGGTGGACTTTCCGTGGTACCCGCCGCCCACGACCAGAGTAACGCCTTGAAAGATCCCCATGCCGGTCACTGTGCCGGAATGAGGCAGCTCCAGGCTCAGCTCCTGTTCCGGAGGCGCAACAAAGGATATAGCCTTGTCCGCCGGCATGGGCTCGTCGCTGACGCCACTCTTGCGGGGGAGCACAGAGTTGTTGCCCACAAAGGCCACGAGGTCTCTCTTTTGCAGCTCGCCGCGCAGCACCTCCTGATCCTCGCAGACCTGGATATGCCTCCAGAGCCGCTCCCGGTCCAGGCTGTCCAGAACAAGGGATCTGGTCACCATTTCCGGAAGATCATGCAGAAGGATCTGTTCCGCCTTGCGGCCCATGATGCTTCTGCCCTTGGCGGGCAGCCCCACTGTGATGCGGGCCTCGACCCGCTGCGAATCCACCCGCGTGGTCGTTCGCTCCAATATCTCCTGCCCCGGACGGTCGATTCCCACGTCTCGCTGCTGGGCCCGCACACAGGCCATATGAAAACAGCGGGTCAAATAGTCCTCCAGGGCCACGCGCCGGATCCTGTTGGAGAACATTTCTCCGGGAAATCCTGCCCGCGATTGGGGCAGGCTGACCCGCATCTTGCTGGGCGGAGCGTAGGGATCGCTTTGCACGTTGTCTATGTGCAGGATAAAGTTGCCCAGGTCGTACTCGCCCTGCACATCCTTGTATGCCTTGTATCCCTTGCCGTCGATCCGCTTGAGCTGGTTGCGCAGATCCTCGGCCTTTCGCATGGCGCTTCTCTCCTTGTGTTTCTTCCTTCCCGCGCTGCCAGGAACGGCCTGTATCCCAGTCCGAGCAAGCGCGAGGTTTGCCATTATCCCCTTTTCATTGTATGCACTGGAATCCGGAGCCTGGATGCACTCTTGGCGCTGCGGTGCTAGATAGCTACCAGACGGGATTGGTAATCCTTTCTTTTGCCCCGAAAGATGCAAAAAACTGAAGTTAAAACAATGAGGCAAGCCGAGTCCTTTCGCATCCGGAAAACGGACGGAAAAGCCAGAAAAGGGATTATTAGCACCCGGAAGGGGTTGGTGCAAACCCCGGTCTTTATGCCCGTTGGCACCGCGGGCAGCGTAAAGAGCCTTTGCCCCGCGGATCTTTCCCAAATCGGAACGGAAATGATCCTGGCCAACACCTACCATCTCTATTTGAGACCGGGTGATGGGCTGCTGGCCGAAATGGGCGGGGTGCAAGAGTTCTCCGCCTGGAGCCAGCCCGTGCTCACGGACAGCGGGGGCTACCAGGTCTTTTCCCTTGCCGCTTTGCGTGAGCTGAGCGACGAGGGAGTGGTTTTCTCCTCCCATCTGGACGGCTCCAGGCACTTGTTCACTCCGGAGGGGGTCATGGACATCCAGGCGAACATCGGCTCGGATATCTGGATGGTCCTGGACCATTGCGTGCCCTACCAGGCCGACATGGAGCAAACCGAGGAGGCCTGCCGCAGAACCACGCATTGGGCCCAGCGCTCCCTGGAAGCCTTTCCCCGGGGGGGAAACCTGGTATTCGGAATCGTTCAGGGCGGGTTCTTTTACCGGCTTCGGGAAAAAAGCGCCCGGGAGATATGTTCCCTGCCTTTTGACGGATTCGCAATCGGGGGTCTGAGCGTGGGAGAGCCCAAGGAGGTAATGCGGGATATACTCAGCCGGACCGCTCCTCGGCTTCCCTGGACCATGCCGCGCTATCTCATGGGAGTGGGCAAACCGGTGGATATCCTGCAGGGCATACGGGAAGGAATGGACATGTTCGACTGCGTGCTCCCCACACGAAACGCCCGCAACGGGACTCTGTATACCTCTCAGGGCAAGATCAACATCAAGCAGCAACGCTTTCGCCAGGATCCGCAGCCCTTGGATCCGCAATGTTCCTGCTACACCTGCCGCACTTTTTCCCGGGCCTATCTGCGTCATCTTTATATATCCCGGGAACTGCTTTCCTACCGGCTAAACACCCTGCACAATCTAGCCTTCTATCAGGAGATGATCCGAGGTGCTAGGGAGGCCATCGAGCGGGGCAGAACCGAGGAATATATTGCCGACTTTGAACGGATCTTCCCCGAGGACACACTCTGACCTCCCCTTTGCTCCTTCACCCCGTCATTCGGCACGTACACAGAAAAACGCCCCTGACCCGCGGGAAAGGGGCGTTTTTCTTGCTAGCTCGAAAAACCCGACAATCATAGGAGCAATCAATGAGTCTTACGGGGCTGCTCCTCCTGCTGCAGATTGTTCACCAGGGGCAGGTGGTTGCTCCTTCCGCAAAATATGTCCTCCTCCTGCACGTTGATCAGGGCTGCGGGCAGGACCTCGTCCATGTGCTCCACCTGCACGACATCCAGATCCCTGAGTATAGCCTGGGGCACTTCCTTTAAATCCTTCTGGTTCTGCCTAGGTATGATCACCTTGGAGATCTCTCCGCGGTGGGCAGCGAGCAGCTTTTCCCGGAGCCCGCCCACCGGCAGGACGCGTCCCCGCAAAGTGATCTCCCCGGTCATGGCAATGTTGTTGTCCACGGGAACGTTCAATAGCGAGGACACCATGGAGGTGGCGATGGTGATGCCCGCGGAGGGCCCGTCCTTGGGAGTGGCTCCCTCGGGGATATGCACATGGATGTCCACATCCTTGTAAAATTCCTGGCGCAGGCCGAACAGATCGGAGCGGGAGCGGATATAGCTAAGCGCCGCCTTGGCCGACTCCTGCATCACATCTCCTATCTTTCCCGTGACCTCGATCTTGCCTGTGCCGTTCATCAAGGCCACCTCTATCATCAGGAGCTCACCGCCCAGCTCTGTCCAGGCAACTCCCGTGCCCAGCCCCACCAGAGCCTTGTTTTCCCGCTCGCCGTAGCGATAACGGGGAACTCCCAAATAGCCGGTCACGCTGTTCTTGTTCACTTGGAACTTCTGCTGCTCGGTCTTGTTCTGCAGGGAGCGCTTGACCACCTTGCGGCAGATGTTGGCCAGCTCGCGCTCCAGATTGCGGACCCCGGCCTCTTTGGTGTACTTGCGCATAACCTCGTTTATGGCTCCCTCGGAAATATGTAGATTCTCCGGTTGAAGGCCGTGTCTGGAAATCTGCCTGGGAATCAAGAACTGTTTGGCGATGTTCAGCTTCTCCGTCTCCAGATACCCGGGCAGCTCTATAATCTCCATCCTGTCCCGCAATGCCCAGGGAATTGTCTGCAGCGTATTGGCGGTGGTGACGAAGAAAACATTGGACAGGTCGTATTCCATGTCCAAATAGTGATCGTTGAAGCCATAGTTCTGCTCCGGATCCAGCACCTCCAACAGGGCGGAGGACGGATCCCCGCGGAAATCCGCGCTCAATTTGTCCACCTCGTCCAGACAGATCACCGGGTTGTTGTACTCGCGCCTGCGAAGGGACTGCAGTATCTTGCCCGGCATGGCACCCACATATGTCCTTCTATGGCCCCGGATTTCCGCCTCGTCCCGGACTCCGCCAAGGGAGAGGCGGATGAACTCCCGATCCGTGCTCCTGGCTATGGAGCGGGCAAGGGAGGTCTTGCCCACTCCCGGCGGCCCCACGAAGCACAGGATGGTTCCCTGCATCTTCTGCACCTTCTGCTGCACGGCCAGAAACTCCAGTATGCGTTCCTTGGCCTTCTCCAGCCCGTAGTGGTCCTCCTCCAGGATCCGGCTGGCATGATCCAGATCCAGCTCGGTCTCTTTGATCCTGTTCCAGGGCAGCTCCAGGATACAGTCCACATAGTTGCGCACTACCGTATATTCCGCGGAGGAAGGCTGCATCTGCTGCAGCTTGTGGATTTCCTTCCTGGCCTTCTTCTTGGCATCTTCCGGCATGTCCTTGGCCTCGAGCCTTTCCAGTAGCTCCTGGGCCTCCTCCCCGGGCTCGTGCTCAATCCCCATCTCCTTGTGAATGGCTTTTAGCTGTTCGTTCAGATAATAATTCTTCTGATTGGCCTCGATCTGCTCCTTGACCCGCTCGTTGATCTTTTGCTCCACTTCCGAATGCTGCAGCTCTCCGGTGAGGAGGCCATAAACCTCCTCCAGCCGCCGATAGGGGTCGATGGTTTCCAAAAGGCTCTGCTTCTTCTCGTATCCCGCGCTGAGATGGGGCAGCACCGTATCCGCCAGCTCCCCGGGATTTTCCAGATCATGGATGGCCTTCAGGCCCTCGTTGGATATCTTCTTGCCGCTTTGGGCCAGCTTGTCCACGGCTTCCTTGGTCATCCGGATCAGGGTTTGCACTTCCTCCCCTTCGGCCTCGGGTTCCTGGATGGTCTCCACCTCCACCACGGGGAACTGATCATCCCCGGGGAAAAGGGGATCCTCACCTGCCCAGCGTGAACGCTGCAATCCCTCGAACAGAACCTTTACCGTACCATCCGGCAGGCGGAGCAACTGAAGGATCTTGCACAGCACTCCCACGGAATAGACCTGGTCTGTCGATGGGTCCTCCTCTTCCGGATCGATCTGAGTAGCCAAAAGGATCTGCTTGTCGTACTGGCTGAGGGCCTCCTCCACAGCCCGGATTGAGGTTTGGCGCCCCACATAGAGGGGCACGATGGATTTAGGGAATATGACCACTTCCCGCAGGGTCATCATGGGGAGATGGTCGCGTATATTATGCATAAGACCTCCTATATTGCTTTAGCGGGGGAATCACCCCGCACTCTCTCCTAAATTTTCCAATCCTCAAGGAAAAGTAATCGAGGGACTGGCCTCCGGAGTCTTTTCTTCCGCGGTGAAAGCTCCGGATGGCTGACATGCTAGGCGTGCCTTGTGCAGGCGTGGTTGGACAATAAAATCGAGTTAAAAAGCTAGGCAGTTTTAGCTCCGCTGTCATAGAAGAGCAGTGGCTCCTCGCCGTCGCGTACAGTGGCTGTATTGACCACGCATTCCTTGATTCCCTCCAGCGAGGGCAGCCGGTACATTATATCCATCATGCGGGCCTCCATGATGCTGCGCAGGCCTCGAGCACCGGACTTGCGCTCCATGGATTGCCTGGCTATCTCCCTAAGCGCATTCTGAGTAAAACGCAGGGTGACATTGTCCAACTCAAACAGCTTCTGATACTGCTTGACCAGCGCATTCTTGGGCTCGGTCAAGATGCGCACCAGATCATCCTCGCTGAGTTCGTCCAGGGCTGTCAGGACCGGGATGCGGCCCACGAATTCAGGAATGAGCCCGAAGTGAATCAAATCGTCCGGCTCCACGTTGCCCAGTATCTCGCTCATCGTTTTCCTCGCTTGGGGAGTAACCTCGGCTCCGAAGCCCATTCCGCTGCCCTGGGTCCTCTTCTGGATGATCTTGTCCAACCCCACAAAGGCACCGCCCATGATAAACAGGATGTTGCTGGTATCCAGTCTTATGTACTCCTGTTGAGGATGCTTTCGTCCTCCCTTGGGCGGAATGTTTGCCTCGGTTCCCTCCATGATCTTGAGCAGGGCCTGCTGCACTCCCTCACCGGAAACGTCCCTGGTTATGGAGGCGCTGTCCGCCTTTTTGGAGATCTTGTCTATCTCGTCCACATA
>CAYSPQ010000102.1:5796-6051 GCA_964432965.1 uncultured Desulfohalobiaceae bacterium | reverse complement strand
AATCCGGCCGATTATCCGAATGGCCAGGCCGGGTCCCGGGAATGGATGACGCCAAACAAGAAAATCGGGCAATCCCAGCTCCATGGCTACCTTGCGCACCTCGTCCTTGAAGAGCTCCCGCAACGGCTCTATAAGCTCGAGATTCATACGCTCCGGCAGTCCCCCCACGTTGTGATGACTTTTGATCACCGCGGATGGTCCCTTGAAGGATACGCTTTCAATAACATCCGGATACAGGGTGCCTTGCGCCAGAAA
>CAYSPQ010000102.1:0-5786 GCA_964432965.1 uncultured Desulfohalobiaceae bacterium | reverse complement strand
TTCTATAGCGCCGGCTTCTCTTTCGAAAACCTCGATAAAGGTGTTTCCCACGATCCTTCTCTTTTCCTCCGGATCGGAAACCCCCTCCAGTCGGAGCAAGAAATCCTGGCTGGCATCTATATAGGAAAGATTCAGGTCGAAATAGTGCCGCAGATAACCAACCACCTCCTCGCCTTCGTTTGCCCGCAGAAGACCGTTGTCCACGAACAGGCAATGCAGTTGTCTACCCAATGCCCGGTGCAGAAGAACAGCCACCACGGTAGAGTCAACCCCACCGCTAAGCCCCAGCACTACCTTGCTCGAGCCAACCCTTTCCCGTACCTCCTGGATCTGGGCATCTATAAAGGAGGCCATGCTCCAGGTTGGCTCGAGCCTGCAGATCTGGAAAAGGAAATTGTGCAGGATTTTATCGCCGCCTTCCGTATGGGTAACTTCCGGATGAAACTGCAGGCAATATATACGGTTTTGGCTATCCGCCATAGCTGCTGCTTCATTTCGCTCCGTGCGGGCAAGCACCTGAAAATTGGCCGGGACTCTGGAAATTGTATCTCCGTGGGACATCCAGACCTTGAGAGCTTCACCGGCTTTAGTCACACCTTGAAAAATGGGACTTTCCGCCGTAATCTCCAACTGCGTTCTGCCGTATTCCCTGTTCGAGACCGGAGTAACCTCACCTCCCGCAATCCTGGTCAAGAGCTGCATACCATAGCAGATCCCCAGTAGCGGGCAGGGCAGCTCAAGTATGCCGCTGTCGAACCCCGGAGAATCTTCGCTTGCCACACTGGCCGGACCTCCGGAAAGGATCACCGCGCTCGGCTCCATTCGTCGCAGCCCTCCTAGAGAAACGGTGCAGGGCACAATCTCCGAATACACTCCGGCTTCCCTCACTCTTCTGGCGATAAGCTGGGTGTACTGAGACCCGAAATCCAGAATAATCACTTTCTGTTGCGCCTTCATTTCCTAGACCACTCCTGTTCCGCTAGCCTTTGAGCCTCAAATTTAATCAGTTCCAGTTACATATCTTCGCAGCTGCAAGACTTGCATATTCACTATAAAATACTCTCTAAAGCAAAATAACACTTGGCTGTAAAGACCAGGGCTCGGGAACACACCAATATGCAAAGCTTAATTCACGTCCACCTGATAATTGGGAGCCTCCTTGGTGATAATCACGTCGTGGACGTGGCTCTCCCTGTATCCGGCCTGGGAAATCTGTATGAACCTCGACTTGCTCTTCAGCCCTTCAATGTTCTCACTGCCCACATAACCCATGCCAGAACGTAATCCACCCACAAGCTGGTATACAGTTTCCCATACCTCGCCCTTGTAGGGAATCCTGCCCACTACTCCCTCCGGGACGAACTTCTCCATGTGCTCCTGGGAATAACGCTCCTTGCTGCCCTCCTTCATGGCATCAATAGAGCCCATCCCTCTATATATCTTGTACCTGCGACCTTGATAGAGGACGGTTTCTCCAGGGCTCTCCTCCACTCCGGCCAGCATGCTGCCCATCATTACCGCGTCAGCCCCTGCTGCCAAGGCCTTGACCACGTCTCCGGAAAACTTTACCCCGCCATCTGCCACAAGAGGGCACCCCATTTCCCGGGCAGCCTGTACACACTCCATGATTGCCGAGATCTGGGGCACCCCTACCCCAGCCACCACTCGAGTGGTGCATATGGATCCAGGTCCTATTCCCACCTTTATAGAGTCTGCACCTGCCTCCAGCAATGCCCTGCTTCCCTCGTATGTGGCCACATTTCCGGCCATGAGCTGACATTGGGGAAAATTTCGCTTTATATCCTTCACCGCCTGTAGCACGTTACTGCTGTGCCCGTGGGCTGAATCCAGAACCAGGAGATCCACTCCGAACTGAACCAGGGACTGCACCCTTTCCTGCATATCCTCCCCCACACCCACGGCGGCACCTACCCGCAGACGCCCCAGTTCATCCTTGCAGGCATTGGGGTACTTTTTAATCTTCTCGATATCCTTGATGGTTATAAGCCCCTGCAGCACATTGTTCTCGTCCACAACCAACAGCTTCTCTATCCGGTTCTGGTGCAGGATGCTCTTGGCCTGCTCCAGGCTAGTCCCTGGGGGAACAGTAACCAGGTCCTGGGTGGTCATTATTTCGGAGACAGGAGTGTTCGGATCCTTGACGAACATGACGTCCCTGTTGGTCACGATCCCGGCCACGGTCCCGTTGCCCACCACTGGCAGACCGGAGATCTTGTATCTGGCCATTATCTCCAGGGCGGTGCCCACGCTGCAATTGGAGTCTATGCTCACCGGATCGATGATCATTCCGCTTTCCGACTTCTTGACCTTCTCCACTTCCAGGCATTGGGCCTGAACGCTCATGTTCTTGTGAATTATCCCCATTCCGCCCTGACGAGCCATGGACACTGCCATGGCCGCTTCCGTAACCGTATCCATTGCCGCGCTCACCAAGGGCACATGAAGTCTTATCTGCGGGGTGATCCAAGTTGTCACATCCACCTCATGGGGCTGGACCTCCGTGTATCCTGGCAGCAGCAATACATCGTCGAAGGTGAGCGCCAGCTTTTCCACTTTATTCATATCAGGTGACCTCCTTCTGTATATATAATTTAATCCTGCTCCGCTTCAAGCCTGGACAGCTCCTGTTTAGCCCTCTCCCGCTGCTCTACGCTAGCCTGCTCGGACTCGACCACTTTCCGGAAATGCTCCCTTGCCTGATCCGGGCTGTTCAAATACTGGGCATACAGCATGGCCAGATTGTAGCGGGCGGATATGTTCTCCGGATCTAGCCTCAAGACTCTGCGCAACTGATAGGCCGCTTCCTGGTACTTTTCCATGTAAAAATAGCACATGGCGAGATTCAGGCGCGGGCTGGGTCGGTCCGGCCTGACGCGAAGGACTCGTTCCCAGAAGGAGGCTGCCCGTTCATAGGCCTCTATGGACATAAATCGCTGGGCCAGCTCTGTCAGAGCCTCAACATCTTCCGGATTTTCTTGTATGTATCCCATCAGCTCGGAAATCCTGCCCATGGCCTCCTCGGTTTGCTGCTCCTGTTGCTGCTGGGGCTGAATACGGTGAGTAAAGGAGGGGTTTTCCACTCTGTAGGAAACAAAGTAACCGAGGATAAAAACCAGACACAGACCGGACACAAACAAGATCAATATCTTGTTTAGATTGTTGCCACTAATCATGCTCTTCTTCCTCGAGCTCCAGTTGAGAAAGTCTTAGCTCTATCTGTCGCGACTTTGCGCCCAGAAAAAACATATACCCCAATATTCCCAGCCAGACGGCTACATTGGCCGCCCAAAGCAGTTCCTGAGCAGACATGAAAAAAACCCCCCTGTTATCATCAATCTATCCTTGCCGGCGCAAAACCAGGTCGGATATACGCGATTGCGCAAGCAACTGCCTATAGCGCAGTCCAACTAACAGCCCGCATATCACACCCCAAGCCAGCAGGGAAAAACTCAGGGTAAGGATCATGGAAAAGGGCATCCCCCCTTCCTGGCCGGTGATCACCGAGGGATGTATGCTGCGCCACATTCTAGCGGACAAGAATACGAGCGGCACGTTTATGAAGGCCACTATTCCCAGAACCGCAATAGCTGGCCGCAGGCTTTCTTGAGTCGAATCCAGGCCGCGCAGCATTAGATAGGCGGAATAAATGAACCACATTACCAATGTCGTAACCAGCCGAGGATCCCATGTCCACCAAACGTTCCAGGAGGCCTTGGCCCAGGCGATCCCGGTCAAAAGAACCAGCGCGGAGAAGAGAACTCCTACTTCGGCTGCAGCTCCGGCCAAGTAGTGCAAAGAGTTTTCCTTTACCAGTAAATACCATATACTAGCTACAAACACCAGGAAAAAGCTAAAAAAACCCCACCAAGCTAGACTAACATGAATATAAAATATCTTTTGAACAATTCCCAGAGTAAGCTCTACAGGGGACCATATCCATATCATGTACTGACTGAAGAGCATCAGTATAGCAGCTAGCAAAATAATGCCGGGTAAAGCCCGTGTCCGCATGCGAAAACTTCTACCTAATCGGTATAGACAAAGGGGAACAGGATCAACGCCGCGCCAAGGAAAACTGCATCAAAGGCAAGGATCAACTTATACCAGGAGACAATCTGTCCCTCGCCGTATTCCGGGCTAACAAGTGCCGCGCCCACAAAGATCCCAGCCATCAGAACAGGCAATTGCAGGGGGAACAGGATCACGCTTAACAGCGACTCCTTGCCTCCTTGTCCTTGACCTATCGCTCCGAAAAGGGACCCCAGGATTACCAGGCCAGCATTCACCGCAAGCAACAAAAGGAGACCCAGGAGCGGATAATGGATGGAGCCAACCTGCAAAAACACTGCAGCAGTGGGCAAGAATATCAACTGCACCAATAACAGGAGAGCTCCCCCGGCCAGGGCCTTGCCCAACCAGATGGATTGCACGGGATGGGGAGCCAGCAAAAGGGCCTCTCTGGCACCACTTTCTTCTTCCAATGCATACAGGGAGTTGAAGATAAGCACCAAACTAAAGCTGGAGGCGATCCAGAATATGGTCGCTTGCCAGATGGGATCTACAGTGCTTCGACCGACAGCCAAGCTGAAGAGGAAAATCAGCAAGAGTCCCAGCAATACAGCTTGGATCAGGCCTTGTCTTCTGAACAGAAGAAGTCTGACATCCTTTCCCGCTATCAGGATAGCGCCCTGCAACATATATTATCTTCATGCCCGTAAGCCCCTGGCACAACCAAGGGTTTGGACACTTTTAGGTCGTCGAGGAAAAAGCAGTACCTATGCTTCCCCTCTAGTGCCTTGTCATGTTTCAACTGTCGAAAAAAGAAATACATACACAACTATTTGTATAGAAGAGACTAAGCGGTAGTTTCCATCCAACCGCTTTTGCCCTGTAAATGGAGCACCTTGTCCGCATATGCCCTGTCTGCTTCCGGCTGGTGGCTTACCCAAACCAGAGTCCGCCCTTTATCTCGAAGCTCCAGCATTTTTTCGTGCAAAACCTCCTGGGAAGCCATGTCCAGGCCTGTGGACGGCTCGTCCAGGAGATAGAGCCAGGGATCGATTGTCAGCACGCGGGCCAGGTTGAGTCTCTGTGTCATCCCCCGGGAAAAGGACGTCACAAGCTCATGCCGCGTCCGGTGCAGTCCCAGGCGCTTCAAAATTTCCTCCATGCCCTCCTTGTCCCAGGATCGTCTGTAAAGTTTGCTCCAGAAGGAGATGTTTTCCCAAGCGCTCCAACCCGGATAGACACAGGTCTGATGTCCCATATAACCTATTTCGCCCGGTCCTGTGGACACAGAAGCGCTGCCGCTGCTTGGGTGCAGAAGGCCCGCGAGTATGCGCAACAGGGTCGACTTTCCGCTGCCATTGGAGCCCAGGACCAGAACTATCTCCCCGCGGCCGGCGCTAAAGCCCAGGTTACGAAACACCAGCTTGGTGCCAAAAAATTTGCTGAGATGTTTAACTTCTACAAGCATGGCAACTGGCTCGGGCTCACATCCTCCTAATGGCCAGGAATCCAAACAGACAAATCAGCGTGCCGCCTATCCAGAGCCAGTTCACCATGGGCATTATCCTGGCCTTAATCCTTATGCTGTCGTTCTGGCCAATCGCCAGCAGAGTGACATAAATCTCGTCTCCCAGCCCGGGCAAAACAGATGCCTTTACATAGTTGCGTTCGAACTTGGCGAAATTGCGAAATTGTGGGCTCACCACTCCCTTCTTCTGCTCATCCCTGAACACTTCCAAATGAGCGGTTGTTTCGTG
>CAYSPQ010000101.1:0-6104 GCA_964432965.1 uncultured Desulfohalobiaceae bacterium | reverse complement strand
TTTGAACTTTTTGAAGCAACGCAGCAATTGGAAGATTTTCAACGCCCTGCTAGTGAACGGTAGCCGGCGGAGGGTGGTAGGGATGCTATCAGTGTAACCTTTTGAAGTGGTGGACGAATGTTTGAATTCACTTCCGCCTTGCAGTCAGCGCTGGGAACCTCGCTCCTCTACTCCTCCGGAATCAGCTTCGCAGGTGGATTGGCAGCCAGCCTCACCCCCTGCGTCTATCCCCTCCTACCGGTTATAGCCAGTTACGTGGGCTCCAGCAGCCTGGGCTCCAGCACTCGCAAAACCGCCTTTCTCCTGTCCCTGGCCTATGTGCTGGGCTTGGCTGTGGTCTACTCCGGACTGGGCATTGCCGCTGCGCTCACGGGCATGCTTTTCGGCAGTATCGGGGCCAATCCCTGGGTCCAGATCGCTGTAGCCAACGTCTTCATCCTGCTGGGGCTGAACATGATGGATGCCATCCCTCTGCCCTTCCTCTCCGGCCGATCTGCCGGAGACAGCGGCAAAAAGGGGATAACCGGGGCCTTTCTCCTGGGAGCCGCCTCCGGCCTGGTGGCCTCTCCCTGCACCGCCCCGGTTCTGGGGGTAGTGCTCACCTATGTGGCCACTACCCAGAATGTCCTCTGGGGCTTCGTCCTGCTTTTCTCCTTTTCCCTGGGATTTGGTATGCTTTTGCTGGCGGTGGGGACCTTCTCCGGCGTTGCAGCTGCCCTGCCCAAACCGGGCAACTGGATGGTATACCTGAAGAAGTCCTTGGGCCTGGCCATGATAGTCCTGGCCCAGTACTATCTGATAAGTGCCGGACAGCTCATGTTCTAGCTTTTGCCCTCCCCCAAGGGTTATGCTAGTATATTGCAGGATAAGTCGCCGAAACCGCGATAGACCGATCACCACTGGGAAAGCGAAAATTGCCCTAATGACTTGCCCTGCATAAGCTTTCCTCAAGAAAGAATACATGCGCGTGTTTGCAGGAACAAAAATAAAACCTACGATTCACACTGGACTAGCCACTAGTTATACAGAGATTTCTTTGCACCAACGCCAAAGTCAGCCCGTTAATTAATCGAATTTTCCAGATAACCTGAACCCCTCGGGATAACTGCCATGCAAAAAGCGTTGTCTTTATTTGCTCTGTGCCTGGCCCTTCTGTTCTCCAGCCCCGCCTGGGCCACGCCCTTTCTGCAGGAGGGAGGAGAGGCCCCCTCCTTCCGGGTAAACACCCTGGAGGGAGAAGAGATCAGCCTGCAAGGGCTCACCTCGGACAGTCACCTCCTGCTGATCTTCTGGACCACCTGGTGCCCGGAGTGCTCCCGCACTCTCTCCGAGGTGGAACACCTGGCCGCGGACTACGACAGCGAGGACCTGGCCATCTTGGGCATCAATACGGGAGTGGACGACACTCCGGAGCGGGCAGAGCGCTTCCGGGAAAGACACGACTTGGACATCCCTCTGGCCTTTGACCGGGACAGCGAGATCACCCAGGACTACTTCATACAGGGCATCCCCACCCTGTTCGTGGTAGATCCCGGCGGCAAGGTGACCTTCAAGGGTAATACCCTGAGCGACAGGCTCCTTCAGGCCCTGGACGAAATCTAGATCCGCAGCGTGATTCCATGCGGGCAATTCCCACGGACAAGAAAAGCGCTCCGCTGAAACGGGCCGATTTCGGCTGTCTCCGCAACCACCAGGTGCTCAACCTGAGCCGGGGTTGCCTGCATTCCTGCATCTACTGCTACGCCCGCGGGTACTCCGGCGCGCCGCAGAAGGGAACGGTCTACTACTATCGCAACCTGCCCTCCGCCCTGGCCCGGGATCTGGACAATCCCGCCCGGCGCAGAAGCATACCCGCGGTTTCCTTCAACACCGCCTCGGACTGCTTCCAGCCCCATCCGGAGATCCTGGAACTCGCCTACAGCTGCATGCGCCTCCTATTACGCCGGGGCGTGGTGGTCTCCTTCCTGAGCAAGGGCCGCATCCCGGCCTCCTTTATCAGCCTGTTCTCCCGCTATCCCGGCCAGGTACGGGCCAGAATAGGGATGGTCAGCCCCTTCGAGCAGTACAGGCGACGCTTCGAGCCCGGAGCCGCTTCCGTGGAGCAGCGCCTTCTGGCCATACGGGAGCTGCAGCAGGCGGGAGCCCGGGTAAGCGTCCGCGTGGACCCCATGCTCCCCTTTATCACCGATAACAGGGACACAGTGCGTGAGCTCATGCAAAACCTTAGCCGGCAGGGAGTTAGCCGGATATCCCTAAGCTATCTGCAGCAAAGACCGGGGATAATGGAGCAGCTGCGGCGGGAGCTGTCGGGCATGGATTTTCAGCTCCTCTACAGCTGCTTCCGGGCAGGAGAATGGAGCAAAACGGAAGGAGCGGCACGCAGCAAGCTCGTGCCGCATTCCCTGCGGCAGAAGGGATACAGTCTCTTAACGGAAGAGGCCAGCCGCCACGGCATTCAAACAGCCATCTGCGCCTGCAAGAATCCGGACATGCCCGCACATATCTGCGACGCGGATCCGGGGGAGCCGCCGCGGGCCCCAAGAAACCGCCTGCGGAAGAAAAGAATGAGCCTCTTCGATTGCTGAGTTTTGCGGACAAGCCGCAAACAGGCGGCCCGGAGCCTCCAGCCAAAAGGCAGCTGCCCGAATCACCTACTTTCTGCGCAATCGCGGCAGGTCGTGGAGGGAAAAGGTCGCCCCGCTATCCTCCTCCGCATCGCGCACGGCAAGCTCTGCCGCCAGCTCCGCAGCTTCACCCGGATCACGCAGGGCACCACTTTCTTTCATCTCCAGGAAACGATCCCGTACGGGTCCCAATTGTTGCGGATCCAGACTCCGGATCTCCGCCTGCATTCCAGTGTCCATGACCCCCGGATCCAGGGCCATGATCTGCAAGGGATCCTGCTCCAGCTCCTGGGCCAGGCAGCGAGTCAACTGGAGCAGGGCGGCCTTGCTTGCGCAGTAGGCGCTGAAGCGGGGGAAGGGCATCTGAGCCAGTCCGGAGATAACATTAATCACCCTACCGCGACCGCGCTGCCGCATCAGGGGCAGCACTTCCCGGCAGAAGGCATAGGGGCCGTTCAAGTTGGTGGCCAGGGTCTCGTTCCAGGCCAGCGCATCCGCATCCTCCAGAAACCGGGGCGGCCCTATGATGGAGGCATTGTTCACCAGCACTCCCACTACTCCCAGGGACTCCACGCAGTGCCGGACTGCGGCCGCCACTTGCTGGGGATCGGCCACATCTCCGGCTGCGACCAGGCACTCTCCCCCCGAGGCCTCGATCTCGCCCGCGGTTTCCTCCAGGAAACGGCGGGACCGCCCGTTTAGAGCCACCCTTGCTCCCCGCCCGGCCAGATCAAGGGCAACTGCGCGACCCAGCCCCCTGCCCGCTCCGGTAACCAGCGCGACTTCGCCCTGCAGGCTCATACCTCACCTCCCCGATATTGTTTTTGACACCACCTGCCCATCTTCAGTATAGAAAAAAGTGTGACTGCGGGGAATGTTGGACAGGAACACAGCTAGCATCCATTTGAAACCGGCTATCAGCACACTAAGCCACGATTTCGACCCTATGTTTTTTCAGGTAACTAAAAATGTTGAACACATTGTCATACAAATAAAGACCCGGTCGGGAGGGCCTTATGCTTCTGGAACAGCTTGCGCTGGGCAATATGCTCAACTTCTGCTATATCCTGGCCTGCGAACAAACCGGAGAAGCGGCGATAATAGACCCCGGGGCGGAAGGTGACCGCATCCTTGCCCGCATCAGGGAACAAGACCTTTCCCTGAAGTACATCCTGAACACCCACTTTCACTTCGATCACACCGACTTCACGGAGTATCTGCGACAGCGGACCGGAGCCGAATCCGCCATGCACGTGGAGGACATCCCCTATTTCCGGGGCGAGGTGGACATAGCCCTGCACGACGGAGACATCCTGCAAGTGGGAGCAGAGATCGAGCTGCAAGTGATTCACACTCCGGGCCACACTCCGGGTGGGGTATGTGTTTATACCCAGGGCAGGCTCTTCACCGGAGACACCCTTTTTGTAGGAGACAGCGGGCGTACGGACCTGCCCCACGGCCACAGGCCTACACTGGGAGCCTCCATTCGCCGGATCATGGAGCTTCCCGAAGACACTATTGTCCTTCCGGGACACGACTACGGTTCCACCCCCACCTCTACCCTGCGGCAGGAGATGAGACAAAACGTCAACGCCGTGGAATACGGCTTCTATAAGCCCTAGCTCCTCCCTGGGCAGCAGAGAATGGCGATGGACACGGAAAGAAGCGTCAGGGGCATAGCTGTAGTTGCCCTGGATCCCCAGGCGATTCGGGCCAACTTCCGGTGTCGTGGCTTTTCCCGCAAAGCCGCATTTTACACCCAGTCCCTGGATCTTCCCCGCTACAGGCGCCGCGGCGGCTGGGACCGGGTAGCCTCCCCTTTTACCGCTCATCCCACCTATATGCGCCTGCAGCAGGTGCATCGCCATGTCTACAGGCTATTGAACCCGGAACAAAGGGAATTGATTGCCTCCGGAGCTTCTGTGCCGGAGGCACAGAAGCTAGCCGAACAAATGCCGGAGACCATTTCCGAAAAACGTCTGCAGCGCTATCTTCAGCTTTTGGAGCACATGGCTAGAGACGGCTACCGGCAGGAGTTGTCCCCTGATTACATGGGCATAGCTATCGCCCGCGACGGCTCGGCGGTAAAGGTCTCGGAGGGCAACCACAGGCTGGCCGCGGCCCAGCTCCTGGGGCTGCCGCGCATAGTGGCCGAGGTGCGCTACGTGCACGAAAGCTGGTTCCGGGAACGGGTGAAATCGCGCAGGGGCTCCGCACCCGCAGATATTAGGGCCGTCCTTGCCGAGCTGGACAACCTCCAGGAAGTTTGGCCCCCCTGAACAGAAGCCCAGCTCCCCACACGGCTAATTGGAAAAAGCCGGGGCCAGATCAGCAGTTTCCTTCCCGGATAGGGGCAAACCGCCTCACTCCTCTTCCTCCTCCTCTTTTTGCCTGCCGAACTGCATCTCGTACAGTCTCTGGTACAGCTCGCAGCGCTGCAAGAGCTCCTGGTGCGGTCCCACGTCCACGATCTCGCCCTGGTCCATGACCACTATGCGGTCCGCTCCCAGGATGGTGGAGAGCCTGTGCGCGATCACAATGCTCGTCCTGTCCCGCATCAGGTTCTCCAGGGCTTTTTGCACTATGCGCTCCGACTCTGTGTCCAGGGAGCTGGTTGCCTCGTCCAGTATCAACAGCGGCGGGTTCTTGAGCAGGGCCCGGGCGATGGTCAGTCGCTGCTTCTCGCCTCCGGAAAGGATGACCCCCCTTTCGCCGACAACGGTGTCGTATCCCTGCGGGAGCTGTTGTATCCGATCATGGATATAGGCTATGCGGCAGACCTCCTCCAGGCGGGAGGAGTCCTCCTCCTGCATCCCATAGCAGATATTGTCCCGGATGGAGGTGTTAAAGAGCACAGTCTCTTGGGAGACGATACCTATAAAGCGGCGCAGGCTGCCCAGGGTGTAATCGGGCAGGGGACGGTGGTTGATTCTTACCATTCCTTGCTGCGGGTCGTAGAACCTGGGCAGCAGCTGGATCAGACTGGACTTGCCCGCCCCGCTGGGCCCCACTATGGCGATCCTTTCCTGCGGCGCAACAGAGAGATTGATGTCCCGCAGCACCCAATCCGAGGTGTCCTGATAGGCGAACCACACTCTCTCGTAGGAGATCTGGGTTAATGGGGGGGTCAGCTCCACGCTCCCGCTATCCTCCTCGGTAATCTCCCTGGAGTCGAGCAGGCCGAAGATGCGCTCCGCACCGGCTAGGGCTTTCTGAATCTTGACGTTCGCCTTGCTGATCTTCTTCAGGGGATCGTAGAGCATGAGCAGGGCGGTGAGAAAGGAGAAGAAGTTGCCCGGGGTAGTCTCTCCGGCTATAACCTGGGATCCGCCGTACCAGATCACCAGGCTTACGCCCACGCCGCCAATCATCTCCATGGAGGGAGCAGCCAGGGCCTGGTTGAAAGCGGACTTGATCCCTATGCTGGCCAGCCTGCGATTGTGGGTGCGAAAGCCGTCGTCCTCCCGGCCTGCCTTGGCA
>CAYSPQ010000100.1:0-6109 GCA_964432965.1 uncultured Desulfohalobiaceae bacterium | reverse complement strand
AGGGCCAGAACCTGGCGTCCTGCCTCTAGACGATGCCCCAAAAAGGCTTTAGCTCTTATAATTACTTGCCAGCTTTTTGTCAAGCTTGAGCTGGTTGGTTTTCAGACACAAGCTGGCTAGTGCCTCACAGGAAAAAGGGGTTTCCGAAGGACAGCAACTATACCGCATTTGCCAGGCGACGGGTGCGGTTCTTGAGCCGCTTGATCCGCCTGCGAAACTTTTCCCTCTGAGCCCTGTGGGAACTGGGCAGCTGCGCCTTCTGTTCCTTGAGTTGCTTGATCTCTTTCTTGATGCTCCAGATCTGCTCTTTGTAGGGGTTCTGCCTCTCGTCCAGAAGGTCGTATATCTTCTTGATCTCGTAGAGCAGCTCGTCCTTGTCCATCATGGATGCGCCGGTTATCTGCGGGATCTTGTCGATGGCAAGGTCGCGCAGCTCCTTGGCGGTCATCTTGTCCAAGGGCTTCTTCAGGTTCAGATCCTCAATGGACATCTCGGTCATTATCTTACACCTCCTTTAGGCGAATCTAGGCATTATTCCTTGTTTGCCTCTGGCTCAACCTCCATCCTCCCACGCTGTTTCAGCATGTTCAGATAGGCCTTGTAGCACCGGGCAAACGGAGTGTCCTGCGGCAGGATGTCGAGCATGGCTCCCACATTTTCCGGAATGGGCATGGAATCAGAGCTTCGCCCGGTCCTGCTCGGTCCTGCCTCATCCAAGGCAGATTTATCCTGTAGCAATTGTAGCTTGATCTTGTCAAACGGCTGCCAGCCCAGGTAATGCTCGATTTGCTCCAGGATCTCTTCCCGGTGATAGACCATTTCCTGCATGAGGAAGTTGTCCTCCACTCCGAGAACCAGGGAGCTGCCCTGCTTGCCCAAAGGCTTGACCATTTGCGCCATCTGCTCTCCCAAGAGCTGGGGCCAGTTGCGCCACAATGCTGCGATGTCCATCTCGCGCCGGAAGCGCTCTCCGGAGAGGTAGCGATCCAGGACGGTCTGAACTGGTTTCATGCTTCTCCCCGCAACAGACTCGGATTCAGCTCGTACATGGGCGACTTGCCGGTAAAGGAGCCCAGGGTGGAAGTAAGGTAGGGGCTGAGCATTCCGCAGGCCTTGAATTCCAGAACAAGCTGATCCAGGCTGCTCCGCAGGCGCAGCCGTTTCATTATGCGGCCCAGGGCGGTGGCGCTTATCCTGAGCTCTCTTTCCTGGAAGCGGATTTCCCGCAGGAATTCGGCCACGGACTTGAAGGCTTGCCCGCGCAGAGAAGGGCAGGAATCGATAATGGCCTGGTGCGGCTGCCAGACTCCGGTCTGGGCTGCCAGATCCACTGCCTCGCGAACCGCAGGCGGGATCTTGTACAAGGCTTGTGGGGCAAAGGAGAGCATAACGTTTTCCCAGGCCAAGCTCTTGGAGGGGGCATGGGAAGGGATGAGCAGGCGCCAGTGCCAGGCAGCCAGTATCAGCTCCTCCGGCTCGGGGAACTGCCGGGCTACAGCCATGTAGCGGATGCCCCCCTCCGGCTGGGCCAGATGCAGCAACTCGGCCACTTCTTCGGCTTCCTCCCCGAGAAAGGAGAGGGAGTTTTGTATATGGTCCATTTCCTTGGTATGCATGGGGAAGTGAAAGTTTTAAGTGGTTAAGTACCTGTTCTAGACCCTGCCGTAGATCCGGGTCAATAGCCGCAGGTCCTGTTCCGCCTGCTGGCTCAACTGATGGGGAAGCAGCCTCCAGAGCCAGTTGCCAGCTGTTGTTCCGGGAGTGTTCATCCTGGCAGCGGAGTCCAGGCCCAGAATATCCTGCCAGGGGGCTATGGTCAGCCTGGCGGGACACATCATGGCCAGGCGGAGGAGATCCCCGGCCACTTGCCCTTCCGGGATTTCGCGTCCCAGGTAGTTGAACAGGGCCTGTCTTTGCACCGGGCCAGCCTCTTCCTCGAACCAGCCGCGGGCTGTATTGGTGTCGTGGGTTCCGGTGTAGGCAACCGCATTCTGCGGGATATTGTGAGGCATGTAAAGGGATTGGGGGTTGTCCTCGCCGAAGGCGAACAACATGGGCCTCATGCCGGGCAGTTGGAACCTGTGCATGGTTTCGCGCACATCCGGGCTGATATCTCCCAGATCCTCGGCCACGATGCGCGCCCCGGGAAAGCGCCGGAAAACCGCGCGCAAGAACTCCTCCCCGGGGGCTTCGCGCCATTGCCCGTTCTCGGCGGTGTCCTCCCCGCTGGGAACCTCCCAAAAAGCAACAAGGCCCCGAAAGTGATCGATGCGCAGGATGTCAAACATCCACAGGTTGTGCCCCAGTCGCTGCAGCCACCAGGAGAAGCCCTGCCTGCGAAGCTCCTCCCAGCAATATACCGGATTGCCCCAGAGCTGACCCGTGTCGCTGAAGTAGTCAGGGGGCACACCGGCCAGCATCCTGGGCTGCAGGTCTTCGTCCAGATCGAAGAGCTCCGGTCTGGACCAGACATCTGCGCTGTCCAGATTAATGTAGATGGGCAGATCCCCGAACAGCTGAATGCCGGCGCGGTTGCAGTAGGCCTTGAGCCTGCTTAGCTGTAGATGGAAAATGTACTGGCCGAATTTTTCCCTGGCTATGGAGTCGGCCAGCTCGCGCCTACACCGCTGCAGCTCCTCCGGCTCCCGGTGCCTGACGGCACGAGGCCATTGCCGCCAGGGGACCTCCCAGCCGTGGATCTCCTTGAGGGAGCGGAACAGCGCGTAGTCTTCCAGCCAATGGGCCTGGCTGGAGCAGAATTGGGTGTACTCCTCGAGAGGCTCATTTCGGGAAAAGCGACCGTAGGCCTTCTCCAGTAGATCGCTCCGGCACTGTCTGGCCAGGTCGTAGTCGACCCTCTCCCGTAGCTCGCCTTCGTAGGGCTGCAGTTCCCGGTGGGTTATGTATCCCTGGCTCTGCAGCTCCTCCGGGGAGATGAGCAGGGTGTTGCCCGCAAAGGCGGAGTCGCTGCTGTAGGGGGACTCGCCGGACAGGGGGCTGGTGGGGTTCAGGGGCAGGATCTGCCAGCAGCTCTGACCTGCCCTGGCCAGAAGATCGGCAAAGGCGTAGGCCTGCGGGCCCAGGTCCCCCACCCCGAAGGGAGAGGGCAAGCAAGTCAGGTGCAAGAGAACCCCATTGGAGCGCAGTGCAAGCATATGTATTCCCGCTGTGTCCGTTACTGCAACCTGTAGAAGACGCCGCCTGCCATATCCTCACCTTTACCGGCTTTTTACCGGAAACTCAACAGGGAGGCGGGCAGGCTCTGCAGCAGGTCCCCTATGTAGAGAACATCCCTGGCCCAGTGGTCCTGGCCGGATAAGTAATCCAGGGCCCGGCCGGTACGGGGCGGCTCAATCCTGGTGTCGCCCCAGACTGACTCGCCCAGGGGCCATTGGAACTCATCCACCAGGCTGCAGGGAAGCCTGGGAACCACGGTCAGAGAGCACCTCTCCCCCAGCCGCCTGCAGAAGGCCAGCACGTTCTGCTTGCGTTCCCCCTCGGCTTGCAGGGGGATGTACTCCCCGCGCCGGAAGAGATCGCTGTTTTCCCGCCTGGCCCACAGGCTGGCCCGGAGGAGGTGCATCTTGATCAGACCGGATTCCGGCTGCCGCAGCATCTGCTGCAGAAGCTCCCGAGGATCCTCGTGCAGGCCCCGTTTTATGCGCTGCAGGCAGGCCCTTCTGTACTCGTAGTCCACTGGTCTGCGATTGTCCGGATCCACCAGGGACAGATCCCAGAGCTCCGTTCCCTGGTACACATCCGGCACTCCGGGACTGGTTAGCTTGACCAGCAGCTGGGACAAGGAGTTTATGAGCCCCCAGTGGGCAATCCTGCGCTGGAAGGGCAAGAAGCTCTCCAGAAAGGGGCTGCGTCCGGAGTCGGGAAGAATCCTTTCCAGAAAACGAAGACATGCCTGCTCGTATTCCTCGTCCACCCGGTGCCAGGTGCTGTTGCGCTTGGCCTCGCGCAGGGCCTTGACCAGGTAGTCGGCCACCCGCTGCCTGTATCCGGCCAGATCTTCCTCCCGGAAAGGGAAACTGCCCAGGAGGGTCTGATAGAGGAGGTACTCCTCGCTGGCATCCGGAATCTTGCCGCAGTCTCCAGCTTCTGCGCAATCCTCGTTTACCCGGAGCCATTCCCACACCATCTCCCTCCAGGTGCGGGGCATCTCGGAGAGCACATTCAGCCTGGCCCGGACGTCCTCGCCCCGCTTGGTGTCGTGGGTGGCGCTTGCGCTCAGGGAAAGGGGCCAGTTCTCGGCCCTGTCCTTCAGAAAGGAGTGCAGGCTCTGCGCGGAAAGTCCGAAGCGGTGCGGGTCGCCTCCCACCTCGTTCAGGGAGATGAGACGGTTGTAGGTGTAGAGGTGGGTGTCCTCGAAGCCCTTGGCAGCCAGGGGGCCGGTTGTCTGCTGCAATCGGAGCAGAAATGCCTCCCTGCTCCTGCTGGCCTCCCGGCCGAGTTGCTCCTGCTTGCTGAAGAAGAACTTTTCCAGGCAGTTCAGGACGTCGCGGACGCGGTGATAATCGGCTCCGGCTCTGTGCAGGGCGGCGCGCAGCCTTTCCGCATCCCGGCCGGACAGCTGCCGGCCTTGTTGGAAATAGGTTCTGTACACGGGAAAGGATACAGCCAGGGCGGAAAGGGCCTCCCGCAAACGCATGCGGCTTATGTCCCTGCCGCAGGGGATATCCGCAAGGCCGGTTTCCAATGTATGCAGCAGGTTCTGAAGATCTCCCCCCATTTCCCGCTCCAGGATGTGCCTCTTCTGTTCCGGAACGGAACCGGGCCCCTGATTAGCGCACGGATGCAGCTCAGAATAGAGCAGCTCGAATTCCTCTTCACCCCGCGGGTCGCAGAACACGGAGTTCAAGTGGAACAGGAAGTCGTATCCGGTGGTGCCCTGAACGGGCCAGTCCGGCAGCTGCTCCTCCGGGTCCAGGATTTTTTCCACCACCAGGTAGCCCCGGGGAAAATCCCGCCTTAACCTCTGCAGATATCCGCTCGGGTCCCACAGCCCGTCCAGGTGATCGATGCGCAGACCCTGCACCAGTCCCTGTTGCACCAGCTCCAGGATAAATGCGTGGTAGTCGCGGAATACGGTCTCCCGCTCCTGCCGCAGGCAGATCAGATCGTTGATGCTGAAGAAGCGGCGGTAGTTTATCTCCTCCAGGGCAGTCCTCCAGTGGGAGGGCTGGTAGTGCTGCTGCCGCAGGACTGTGTCCAGGAAAGAGCTCCACTCCCTATTGCGGGGCCCGGAATTGGCCCGTTGCAGAAGGGCCTGCAAATCCCGCTCGAATGCGGGGTCTTGCCGCAGTTTTCGGAGCGCCGCCCAGACAGCCTCAGAATCTTCTTCCCTGGAGCAGAGTTTCATGGTTTGCTCCAGTTCCTGCCTGGTGCCGCTTTGCCAGGGGTGCTGGATGGAGTGCTCCAGCAGCAGCTGGCGCAGAATAAAGGGATAGGAGCGAAGGCACAGGGGAAAGAGCAGCCGGAAATAGTCCAGATGGAAGCTGCCCCCATCCAGGGTCAGCTTGAGGTCCGCATTTTCCAGGCACTCGCAGTAGGGCGCTCCCAAAAAGGGGAGCATGAGCCTGCCCTGGAGGGGAGGAAAGGGGTGATCCCACTGTAGGTCCAGGTGGCGCGCGTAGGGAGAATGGGGTCCTTTCTCCAGTACGTCCCGGACCCAGGGGCTTTGACCGGAAAAGGCCATATGGTTGGGGACGATGTCCTGTATCCAGCCCAGCCCGGCGTCGCGACAGCGCCGCCAGAGGCTGAGAAAGCCCTCCGTGCCACCCAGCTCGGGGTTTATCTCCGCAGGGTCCACCTGGTCGTAACCGTGCTCGCTCCCTGCAACCGGCCGAAGAATGGGCGAGGCATAGATATGGGTTATGCCCAGATCGGCCAGATACTCCGTGATCCCTTCCGCAGAGGAAAAGGAGAATCCGGGATGGAACTGCAGTCTGTAGGTGGACAGGACTGGGTTGTTCATTTGGTGCTGGCCGTTTTAAGTTGAAAGCTGAAAGTTTTAAGTTGAAAGCTGAAAAGTGAAAAGGTGAAAATTGAAAATGAAAGGGAAAAGGTGCAAGTTGATTGTATCGCAATCCTTCACGGGGTA
>CAYSPQ010000099.1:0-6127 GCA_964432965.1 uncultured Desulfohalobiaceae bacterium | reverse complement strand
AAGCAACACCTGCTTTACTCCCCACAGCCCGTCCTCGTCCAGGGGAGTTTCTCCGCCAAGAAATTCGAACACTCCTGCTATATCCGGAAAGGACTGCAAGCACCCCAGGATCTCCTCGCTGCAAACCAAAGCCTCGGAAAGTAGCCCTCTATCCTCCTCCAGTTCTGCAGGCTTCTCATGGGGGCGCAGGCGCAAACACACAGCTTGGCCTGCGTCGGACAGGGCGTAACTGCCGAGCTGTTCCAAAACCTTGCTGAAGTCGAGCAAACGATCGGTTCTTGCATCCATATATGGTAAGCGTCAGTGGAAGGCCTTCTACTTGTGGTTCAAAACAGGTGCGGGAGGAATACAAATCGTTTTTCCCGGATGGTTCCGGGCAATACTAAGCGTTAAATACTGTGGAAGGATCGCGGGCTCCTTCCCTTACGATCACGGATAGACTGCGATCGCGCCCCCGGGGTGCATCCATGGATTCATCTTAAACCAAGTAAAGAAAGAGGGCTCGTCTCCCGGTAGGGAAACGAGCCTCATCTTTTCCGGTCCACCTCTTTAGGGCCCAAGCTGGAAATCTAGAGATGTCCAGCCTTGCGTAACTTTTTCATCAAGCGCTTTCTGGCTGCCGCTTCTTTCTTCTTTCTCTGCACGCAGGGCTTTTCGTAGTGCTGTCTCTTCTTCAGCTCGGAAAGAATCCCGGCTTTTTCGCACTGCTTCTTGAATTTCCGCAAGGCGATGTCGAAATTGTCGTTATCTCCCAGAGTTACACCAGGCAAATTCATTCACCTCCTTTTCCGTCGATTTTTTTTATTGTATCAGTTCATCCCGGCAACGGCAAACCCCAGCGCCAGACCGGCTTGGGGCGATCGCTCTTGATCCCTGCCCCGGAAGCAAGACTCTTCCACAGAAAACCCCCTCCCTTAAGGGAGCAATTAGAAAGCCGGGATAGACACCCTTTGTCCAGAGAGGTAAGCAAGCACTCATAGTCTAGGGAGTAAAGCCAAGACAAGAGAATTTCCGCTTTTAAGGATCCCGTGCGGGGATTAAGACGCTGCGGATCTGCTTAGCCCCAGATCGGGGCATAACAGACTTGCTTACTTGACTGCCTCCTTAAGAAGCTTGCCCGGACGGAACTTGACCACCTTGGAGGCGGGAATGGTGATCTGCTCTCCGGTCTGCGGGTTGCGCCCTTTTCGGGATTTGCGCTGCTCCACGGCGAAAGTCCCGAATCCGGTTAGAGTCAGTTTCCCGTCCTTGACCAGAATGTCCTCGATGGAAGCCAAGCAGGAATTCAAAGCCCTTTCCGACTCCGCTTTGCTCAATCCTGCCTTCTCCGCGATCTTGGCGATGAGATCTGCCTTTGTCATTGCGCGAATCCTCCCGTTTGAGGTTTATAAAGAGACCAATTGCAGCTGAAACGGTTACAACCTCGGTTGTCGGCTAAATCCAGCACAAAAGCCATCTTCCACCGAGTTTCCTGCCGGAGCTTTTACGGCCTTTCCACACGAAGGCTCGCCCTAGACTCCGGCAATCCGGACCTTTTTCCACGAACCCCTGATGCACAAGGCGTAATATTATAATCAGACTTAAACTCTACAAATCCCACCTGTCAACCACCTCAAGGCAAATTGAATGGGGAGATCAAGCCCTCTATCCACACGGGGCGAGGCCGAATTGAGTGAAGCTCCAGCCAAGCCTTCAGACGCACAGCACTCCCGGATTTTAGCAGTCTTCCAGGCTAGCTTCCGTCTAGACCATCCACTCGTTTCGCTCCCCAAATACAAGCAAAAAGCTGTCAGCATAACCGACTGATTTTCTATCTTCCTCTTTTGGGGAAGAAGAAAAGCATTGAGGCCAGTTCGCTCTCGAAAGAAGGCTTTTATATTGACGTTTGCTCTTTATCCCAGGAGGCACTGCCGGGCAAGATATCGTTCCTCAAGCCTCTGCCGAGCCAATCACGGAATGCATCTCAGATCGCGGCTCAAGCTCTCAAATTTAGCCGGTGTTATCTCTTCTGGTCTAGACCTGTAGCTCAATCCGTGCCTTTCCAGCCACTGCAGTGCATAGCTGCCATAACTTTGCTTCAAGATCCGTCCCACTTGCTTGCGACGGTTCTGAAAAAACAGCTTGAGCAAACGGGAAAGATTGTCCGGATAAATAGGCCTTAGTTCCCTGGGCAGGGGCTCGAGGCTAACCACAGCTGAGCTGACTCTGGGGCGGGGACGGAAGACATTGCAGCTAACCTCGAACTCGTATCGCACTTTGGCAAAACTTTGCACCCAAATGCTCAACCCTCCATAGGACTTGCAGCATGTGTCCGCAGCCAGCCGCTGGGCGACTTCCTTTTGTACCATGAATACCGCCCTCTTTATATGCTGCACTGAGCACACCAGATCCCAGATCAGAGGAGAAGCTATGTTATAGGGAAGGTTGCCCACGATCCGGTCCAGTCTGCCGTCCATGCGGCTCCAGTCGAAACACAGCGCATCAGCGTTTATCACCCGCAGCAAGGGATAGCGCTGCTTGAGCCCTACAGCCAGGTGAGGATCCCTTTCCAGGGCCACCACCTGAGAGCTACGCTGCAGTAAAATCCCGGTCAAGGATCCCTGACCGGGTCCTACCTCCAGTATCCCCTCTTTCGGAGAAACCTGAAGACAATCCACAATCTTCCTGGCAATATTAGCGTCAATCAGGAAATTTTGTCCCAGCCTGCGCCTTGCGCCGCTGTTTAGCATCAGGTGTCTCGGTCAATCTTGGGAACATAGGTACTGAGCCCGGTTTTAGGTACTCCCTTGGCCTGATCCTTAAAGGCTGCCTCCAGAAAGGAATTAAGCCAGAAGTGGATGTCATACTTGCGAATGGTTTCCCGCAGTCCGGACATCCTAGATTGGCGCTCCGATGGGCTCATGTAGAAACCCTGCCGTATACTCTCGGCCAATCCCTCTACGTCGTAGGGGTTAACCAATATGGCGTTCTCGTAAAGCTGGGAAGCGGCTCCAGCAAACTCGCTCAGAATGAGCACCCCATCCTCCCTGTAGTTGCAGGCGCAGTATTCCTTGGCCACAAGGTTCATGCCATCCCACAGGGGGGTGATCAAGGCCATTTCCGAGGCCCGATAGAAGGAAACCAGCTCCTGGCGGTGCAGGCTGCGATAAAGATAATGGATGGGGATCCAGCCCGGCCTGGTGTAACGGCCGTTTATTTCGCCCACCATACGCTCGATATGCTCCTTGAGGGCTTGATACTCGCTGACCTCTTCCCGGCTGGGGACGAGGAGCTGCAACAGGGAAATTCTCTCCTGCAGCTCCGGATGCTGACTCAAGACCCGGTCCAAAGCCTTGAGACGCTGGGGGACTCCCTTGGTGTAATCCAATCGGTCTACCCCCAGGATGAGCTGCTGGTCAGGATGAAGGAGGTTCAGCTTGGCGGTCCTTCTCTCTACCTCACCGGACCGCGCGCTTTCCTCAAACTGTTCGAAGTCGATGCTTATGGGGAAGCACCCTGCCTTGACTTCCCTCCCCCCGCATCGAATGTGGAAAAGGCTTTCCCTTTCTTCGTAACCCACTTCACTACAAAGGCACTGCAGGCAACGCAGAAAGTTCATGGTGTCCTCGTGGGTCTGAAAGCCCACGAGATCGTAATCCAGCATGGCAGAAAGTACTTCCCGTCTCCAGGGCAGCTTGAGGAAGGTTTCCGGTCCCGGGAAGGGAATGTGCAGAAAAAATCCACAGTTGTGCCTGGAGCCCGCAGCCTTCATCTGCTGGGCCACGCACATCAAATGATAGTCATGCACCCAGATGTAATCCTCCTCGCTAGTGACCTGCATTATCTGTTCGGCGAACAGGCGGTTCACCTCCTGGTACTTTCTCCAGTACCAAGGCTCGAAGTTGCACCTGGTGTGGAAACCGTGCAGGAGAGGCCATAGCACTTCGTTGGAAAACCCGTAGTAGAATCCCCTGACTTGCTCTTGATCCAGATGAATAGGTTGCAGGGAGTAGCCGTGCTCCCGGGCAAATCTTTGCATGGGCTCCCGTATGTCCTCATTTGTCGATGTCCCCGGCCATCCGATCCAAAGGCCACCATTACGGCTGAGAACAGGAGCCAAGGCAGTAACCAGCCCTCCAGCTCCAGCCTCAATTCTCCATGTATCATTTTCCCGCTTCAGGACAACAGGCAATCTATTGGAGACTATAACCAACCTGTTAAAGCCTTGTGTTTGCATGCGCATACACCTCGTCCTTGCTCTTTGTACGGCCTTTCCCTTGCCCGGCCAATCCCTCCGGTGGCAAAAGGATGACTCCAGAGTCAATGAGCCAGCTTTGCATCTCCTTGCCCTGGACAGGAGCTAGCCGTGAACTACGTCGAAGCGATAAAAACGCAGGAGAAAGCTTCCCCTGCCCTGGGAGGCGGAACGAAATTCAGTGGAAAAGCCGAACAGATTGCGCAAGGGGGCCAAGGCGTGGATCATCTGCCCTCCGCCGCGCTCGTACATTCCCTCTATTTTGCCCTCCTTGATCCCGAGCAAGGAGACCACCTCACCCACAAATTCTTCCGGAACAAAAATCTCCACGTTCATAACTGGTTCCATGAGAGCAGGGGAAGCATTGGAAAGGGCTTTGCGCAGAGCCCAGGCTGCCGCCATGTAATAACCGGCTGCACTGGAGTGCTCGTGATGCTCTCCCATGCCCAGCACCTCCACCAGCACGCCCTGCACCGGCGCTCCCTGCAACACTCCGCTTTGCAATCCGTCCCCAAGGGACTTCTCCACTTCCTCTACCCATTCCCTTGTCCACCCTACAGTATCCATGGCCCAAACTACTTGGCTGTGCAGATCGCGTCCCCGGGGCCCCACCTGGAGGGCCACATGTCCGTAATGGGGCGTCTCTCCCAGGGTTCGATGAAAGATCTCTTCCGCACTGGCTCGTCGCAGAACTGTTTCCCGGCAGACAACCTGGGGCTTGCCCGCCCGAAAATCCGCTCGATACTCGCGGCGCAGCCTGTCCAGGGCAACTTCCAGATGAAGCTCCCCCATTCCGGAAAGCAGTATCTGTTGGGTATCCTTGTCCCGCTCCATGAACAGGGTGGGATCCTCCTGAGTAAGCTTTTCCAAAGCTTGCAAAAGTTTTTCCTCTTCCTCCGAATTTCTCGGCTCCAAGGCAAGGGAAATAACCGGATTATACTGGCCTATCCTTTCCAGAATTATGGGATCTTCCTGGCGGCACAAGGTATCTCCAGTGCTCACTCCCTTAAGGCCAGCAGCGGCAACGATCTCTCCGGCATAGGCCTTTTCTATGCGCTCCTTGCTTCCGGCATGCAGGGAAAAGAGGCGAGCCACTCGATGCGTCGTCCGTTTGCCGGAGTTGTATACCTGCTCGTTCACCCGCAGGGTCCCGGAATATACCCGCATCAAGGCTAGGGCGCGTCCTCCCTCGAAGCTCACCTTGAAAACCAGGGCAGACAAGGGAGCCCGGGAAGAGACCGGGAAAGTAGTCTTTTTCTCACCCTCCGGGTTAACTCCCTCCATCCTGGGCACCTCCAGAGGGGAGGGCAAAAAGTCGCAAACCGCGTCCAGCACCGATTGCACGCCCGTATTCTTCAAGGCCGAGCACAACAGGAGAGGAACCCCGCGCAAGGAAAGGGTTCGCAGCCTGATCAGGTCCTTTAGCTCTTCGCCGGGAATTCCCTCACCAGCCAAATAGCGCTCGAGCACTGTATCATCATCCTCGGCAAGAGTTTCCAGCAGTTCCTCTCTCCAAGGCAAGGCCCTTTCCATTTGGCCTGGACTCAGCTCCTGGACGAAAATCCGCTGTCCATAACTCGCGGGATCGAACTGCAAAAGCCTCAAACCCAAAAGATCAATGATTCCAGAAAAATCCGCGCCTTCGCCCTCCGGAATCTGCAAAACCATTGGGCTTATCCCCAATTTGAGCCGCAGATCCTTTACTGCGGAAACAAAATCTGCACCCACGCGATCCATCTTGTTCACCACGGCCAGCTTGGGGACCTGATACTCCTCGGATTGGCGCCACACTGTTTCACTTTGCGCCTCTACACCGTTTACGGCGCAAAATATGCCTATCGCGCCATCCAACACCCGCAGGCTGCGCTCGACTTCCGCGGTGAAATCCACGTG
>CAYSPQ010000098.1:0-6127 GCA_964432965.1 uncultured Desulfohalobiaceae bacterium | reverse complement strand
AAAGGGAGTATGAGCCCAAGTTGGGCAGGGAGCTTGCAGAGTGGGGAGCTAAAGAAGAGCTCAAGCACTATTCCCGCTTCGTCCTTATCCGCACGTCAGCAGGAGATTACGATGAGCTGCGCTCCAGATCCAGGGAGAATGCCGAATTCTTTGGTAAAGAGCACCAGGAGGTGCAAGGGGATCTTAATTATTTGCAAAAGATCCTTTTTGGTCCCTATGACGGACGCTACTTCTATCTCCTGGAACCGGGCCAGCGGATACAGCAGAATTGGTTCCTGCGGGACAGCGCCTGATCTCCTGGCAAGGAGCAGGGAAGCCAGTATAAATCAAATAAAGGAGGGTGGATATGAGTAACGGATCTTCCTCGGTTATCGAGACAGCCAAGAAATACTACGACAGTCATGACGCGCACACCTTCTATCACACCATTTGGGGCGGTGAGGAGCATCATCTGGGCATTTACCGCACGCCTCGGGACTCCGTGTACGAGGCCAGCCGCAGGACTATCGGGCATATGGCCAGTTACAGCAGAAAACTGGGCGAGAATGCCTCGGTGATAGATCTGGGCTCCGGAATGGGCGGTACTGCCCGCTATCTGGTCCAGAATTACGGTTGCAAGGTTTGGGGCTTGAACCTGAGCGAGGCGGAGAACGAATTGCATCGGGCCAAAAACCGGGAACAGGGCCTGGAGCAGTGGATTGAGGTGATAGATGGCAAATTCGAGTCCGTCCCCTTTCCTGATGCCTCCTTCGACGTGGCCTGGTCCCAGGACTCCTTTTTGCACAGCCCGGACAGAAGGCTGGTTCTCTCCGAAGCCGCTCGAGTGCTTAAAAGCGGTGCAGAACTGATCTTTACCGATCCCATGCAGTCCGAGGACGCGTACGAGGAATTCCTGGGGCCCATCCTGAAGAGGCTCCATCTGACCTCCCTGGCTACCCCGCGCTTCTACCTGGATACTGCCCGGGAGCTGGGGCTGGAATTTGTGGGATTCGAGAACTTGACCCAGCAATTGACCAACCACTACGCCAAGATCCTGGAGGAGACCGAGGCCAGGGAGCAGGAGCTCCGAGAGAAAGGAGTGAGCCAGGAATATCTGGACCACATGAAGGAGGGCCTGCAAAACTGGGTGCTGGGAGGTAAATACGGACACCTGGCATGGGGCATCTTTTGCTTCCGCAAGCCATAGGCTTGATCCACCGGTTTTTACATCTCCCCTCTAACCATTGGTGCCGGGTCCTAACAGCGGCGGATGCTGTCCGGGCCCGGCAAAATCCAGGAGCCAAAAGGACGGTTTGCTTATGAGCGAGAGGTTTCAACCCTGCAGTCTGCCCGCCCTGATCGGCAGTCTCCCCTTCCGGGAACATCAGGAAGCCATGGAGGAAGTGCTGCGCTATACCCCGGAGATTCCCCTCTGGGTGCAGCTCCCCCTGCACCGGAAGGAAGGGATGATTGCCCAGTTCCTGACCGGCATGCCAGGATATCGGCAAACTGGGGACAAGGATTACGTGGATACCGAGGCCGAAGACTTCGAGCAGGAACTGCTCTCCTTTTACGAGGAATACGTGTCCGTGACCGAGGGAGGGCAGGATCCGGATAATACGCGTTTCAGGCTGGATGAGGACAGGACCAGGGGCTTTTCCGTGCTACTGGAAACACTGCGTAGCCGCGAGCTTCCTCTGGCGGGAGTAAAGGGGCAGATTACCGGACCGATAACCTTTGCCACTGGACTCAAGGACCAGAGCGGAAAGGCTGTCTTCTATGACGAGAATCTCCGCGATGCAGCGGTCAAGCTGCTGGCCTTGAAAGCCGGATGGCAAGCCCGGAAGCTCTCCTCTCTGCAGGAGAACGTGCTCCTTTTCTTTGACGAGCCCGCGCTGGTGGGTTTCGGTTCCTCGGAATTCATCAGCATTACCAAGCAGGACGTGTTGGCCTGCTTTTCCGAGGTCATGGAACAGGTGCATGAACAGGGGGGGCTGACCGGTGTGCATGTCTGTGCAAATGCGGACTGGTCCCTGGTCCTGGACTCGAATGCGGATATCCTTAGCTTTGATGCCTATTCCTATTTCGACAAGCTCCTGCTCTACTCGGACGAGCTGAAGCTTTTCCTGCAACAGGGAAGGATCCTGGCCTGGGGTATGATCCCCACTCAGGACGTAGAGGATATACAGAAGGAAAGCGTGGGTTCCTTGGAAGAGCAGTTCTGGCCCAAACTAGAGGCCCTGCGGAAGCAAACCGGGCTGTCGGGGCAGGATCTTTTGCGTCAATCCCTGATCACCCCCAGTTGCGGCACCGGATCCCTGTCCAGTGATTATGCGGACAAGGTCCTGCAACTGACCCGGGGGCTATCGGATCGCATCAGTGCCCATGCAAAGGGATAACAAGGGATAAAGGCGGGGGTTCTCGGGGGAGGCTAGACTATGGCCTCGTAGTCGCGCATGCCCAGGAAGTAAAGTACGCAGTCCAGACTCACGTTGCTCAGAGTCTGTTTGGCTCCCTCCTTGACCATGGGCTTGGCCCGGAAGGCGATACCCAGCCCTGCCAAATTCAGCATGGGCAGGTCGTTGGCCCCATCACCCACGGCTATGACCTGTTCCAGGGAGATGCTTTCCTCTTCGGCCAGTTGCCGCAAAAGATCGGCCTTTTTCTTGCCGTCTATGACTTCTCCTTTGACCCGGCCTGTCAATTGATCCTGCTCGATTTCCAACTCATTGGCGAAGACATAGTCGATGCCCAACTCTTCTTGTAGGCGGCGGCCGAAGAAGGTGAATCCCCCGGAGATGATGGCCACCTTGTAGCCCAATATCTTCAGGTTCTGAATTAGGCGGCGGGCTCCCTCCGTCAAGGGCATGTCCCGAGCCACCCTCTCCAATTCTTCCCGGGGAAGGCCCTTTAACAGGGCGACCCTACGCGCCAGGCTCTGCCGGAAATCGAGCTCACCGTTCATGGCCCGCTCCGTGATGCGGCAGACTTCTTCACTGACTCCTGCCCGTTTGGCCAATTCATCGATTACTTCGAACTGGATCAGAGTGGAGTCCATGTCAAAGGCGATCAGTCTGCGGTGACGCCGATAAGGGGTGTCTTCTTGAATGGCAATGTCTATTCCATAATGCTGGGAAAGGGTTAGGAACTCCTTTCTCAGCCAGGCAAGATCCACTGTCGGGCCGCGCAGATCCAGCTCGAAACAGGTGGGGCTGGTTCCGGATTCGGTAAAAAGCGAGTGCCTGGAAGACAACCTTTGAGTAAAGTAGATCTGCAGGCCCCACCTGTTTACCAGTTCAGTTATTCCGGCTATGTGGCGCGCGGAAAGAGTGGGGCCGAGCACGGTGATTATGTAGCGCTTGCTGCGCCTTATCCTGAGCCATCCTTCATACTCCTCTGCGGAAATAGAGCAGAACTCTATGTGCAGATTCTGCTTGTGGGCCTCGTACAGGACCTCCTTTAGAACAGTCTCCTGCCTTCCGTCGGGGATCTCTAGCAACAAGGCCAGGGTCAGGCTCTCATAGACCACGGACTGGGTTATGTCCAGGATGGATACCTCGTGCAGGCTCAGGGTCTGCATAACGAGGTCTATGTGTTCCGCTCTGTTGTCGCCGGTGACTATGATCTGAATTATATTGCTCATGCTATCTTGCTGCTTGATTGTCCTCATGCAATGAATTGATCTACAATATTGCCGAATCGCAGATGCTGGCTCCATGTCTTAAGGAAAAAGGAAATGCAGAGGCAAGTCATTTCTGCCTCCCTTGGGCTCAATTTCCGGAATATATATGATGTGGCCCCTGAAGGCAACTTTCAAGCTGCAACAAGGAGGTGCAAGTTATGCAGATCACAGTATTGTATTATTCCTCCAGCGGCAACACCAAGGAAGCAAAGCAATCTCAACTGTTGTAGGTCTTCCCAGCATTTCTATGCATTGTTCTGCCCTGCTGCGCGGAGATGGAGGTTGCTAGGCTGAGTTTGATGAAGAGTGTTGCTTGAGATGCCGCTAATTACGCGAATGGAATTGAGAACCGCCAGCAGGGCCACCCCCACGTCGGCAAAGACCGCCTCCCACATGGTTGCCATTCCCATGGCTCCCAAAGTCAGGAAGAAGGACTTGACTCCGAGGGCCAAAAAGATGTTCTGCCATACGATGAAACGGGTTTTGCGGGCGATTTGTCTGGCTTGCAGCACACTTTCCGGCTGATCCTGCATAAGGACTACATCCGCGGCCTCGATAGCTGCATCCGACCCCAGTCCGCCCATGGCCACCCCAATGTCCGCCCTGGCCAGAACAGGGGCGTCGTTTATCCCGTCTCCCACGAAAAGAACTCGGCTGCCCGGACCGGCTTCATCTTGGATGCTTTCCAGCCGGTCAACCTTGTCCTGGGGGAGCAATCCGGAATAAGCCCTGTCCATCCCTAGTTTGCGGGCATATTCGTTTACAGCCTCCTCACTGTCTCCACTCAGTAAATATTGCTCGATTCCCTGCTTTTTCAGGGAGCGCACCGTGGATAGAGTTCCGGATCTCAAGCTGTCGCTTACCTGGATGGCTCCGGCATAGGTGCCGTCTATGAGCACGTGGGCTGCGCTGTATGGCCCGGAAGGAGGCAAGGGCTGTGCGCCATGTTCCAGCATGAACTGCTCGTTGCCCACCAGAACGGTTTTGCCCTCGATGGTTGCTGCAACGCCCCTGCCGGGGTATTCGGTGTAGTCATCCGGCTTCTGGGTCGGCTTCTCCTGAGAAAAGGCTTGGCATATGGAAAGCGCCACGGGGTGCGTGGAAAAGGCCTCCGTTTTTGCCGCTGCCCGAAGCACCTCTTCCCGACTGAATCCGTTGACTGGTTGTACCGCGGTTACCTGGAACGCCCCACGGGTAAGGGTTCCGGTCTTGTCCCAGACAATCGCCCCTACCTTGTTCAGCCCTTCCAAAAAGTTGGCGCCCTTCACCAGGATGCCCTCCCTGGAGGCTGCCCCGATGCCACCGAAAAAACCCAGGGGGATGGAGATGACCAGGGCGCAGGGGCAGGAGATGACCAGGAAGACCAGGGCGTTGTACAAAGAGTCCGAAAAAAGCGGGGCCTGTTCGAACAGTCCTCGGGTGACGGGAAAAAGATAGTAAAGTGTGACGGGCAGCACGGCGATGAAAAAGGCAGCCCCCACAACGGAGGGAGTATAGTAGCGGGCAAAACGGGTGATGAACTGTTCCGTGGGAGACTTCCGGGCTTGGGCGTTTTCCACCATATGCTGTATTCTGCTAATAGTGGAGGAGGCCAGGGTCTTCATTACCCGCACGCGTAGCAATCCGGAAAGGTTTATCGCACCGGAGAAGATCCTGGAGCCGGGTTCCACGCCAACGGGGAGGGACTCTCCGGTCAGGGCGGAGTTGTCCAGGCTGGCCCTGCCCTGCAGGACCTCTCCGTCCAGGGGGACCCGTTCGCCGGGCCTGACCTGTATGATCTGCCCAACCCCTACTGTGGATGGATCCACTGAGTAAAGGCCTCCCTCATCCTCCAAATTGGCCTGCTCGGGATCCAGTTTGAGCAGGGAGGTGATGGACTGCCGCGATTTGCTGACCGCTGTTTCCTGGAGCATCTCTCCTGTCTTGAAGAACAGGATCACAGCCACCGCTTCGGCGTATGCGCCTATAGCCATGGCCCCCAGGGTGGCCAGAGTCATGAGAAAGAATTCGTCGAAGACCCGGCCCCTGCGGAGATTTCTTGCGGTGTTCAGGAGTATGTCGTGGGCTATGAGCAGGTAGGCCACCGCGAACAGGGATACAGTAGACCAGTGGGAAAGGGCGAGGGGAACAATATCGTACCAGATCAGGGAGGCCAGAAGATAGACAGTGCTTCCCGGCAGGAGGGAGAGGATGCGACGCGGCAAGGAGAAGCCCTCCTCCGGCCCGTGGGATCCGGCGCAGGCACAAGATCCTTCCCTTGATGTGCAGGCCGCGTTGTCAATCAAGGGGTTCACACCGGCAGCCGTGTTTTCCTGTTCTTCCCTCAAGGCCTGTCCCTAGTGTGTTTTTTTCTGGAAAATGTTCATTTGCGGTTTGTAGGAAACTGTTTTTAACCTTTTGAGTTATCAGAAAAAATATTAGGTCGAAATCGTGGCTTGGTCTGCTGACAGTCGGTTTCAAATGTAT
>CAYSPQ010000097.1:0-6235 GCA_964432965.1 uncultured Desulfohalobiaceae bacterium | reverse complement strand
ACCAGGAGAGCAGGACTGGTTGGAGGCCCGGGAACTCTACCACTTAATCGAGGAAAGGCTAATCCCCAAATACTATTCCAGCTCGGAGACAGGAGTGCCCCACGAGTGGGTGCGCATCATGAAGGAGGCCATCAAGACAGTGGCCCCCCACTTCTCCGCTCGCCGCATGGTCAAGGAATACCAGCAAAAGCACTATCAAAAGCAAAGCCGGCACGAATAAACAACCCCTTATGCGCCCGGATCAGCAAAAAATACGTAACTTCAGCATTATAGCCCATATTGATCACGGCAAATCCACCCTGGCGGATCGCATAATGGACTTGACCGGCATACTGGATGAGCGGGACAAGAAGGAGCAATTCCTGGACCGCATGGAGCTGGAGCGAGAGAGGGGAATCACCATCAAGTCCCAGACCGTGCGCATCCCCTTCGAATACAAGGGGGCTGCCTATATCCTGAATCTCATCGACACCCCGGGGCATGTGGACTTCAATTACGAGGTATCCCGCAGCCTGGCCGCCTGTGAAGGGGCGGTGCTGCTGGTGGACGCCACGCAGGGAATAGAGGCTCAGACCCTGGCCAATGTCTATCTGGCTCTGGATCATGATCTGGAAATCATTCCGGTGTTGAACAAGGTGGATCTGCCCAGCGCGGAACCGGACAGGATATCCCGGGAAATCGAGGACGCCATCGGATTGGACGCCTCCGATGTTCTCCAGGTCAGCGCCAAGACAGGGGAAAACGTGGATCGTCTTCTTTCCCGCATCGTGGAGGACATCCCTTCCCCGCAGGGCTTAGCGGAAAATCCGCTCAAGTCCCTGATATTCGATTCCTGGTACGATCCTTATCAGGGAGTTGTGGTACTCTTTCGCATCTTCGAAGGTTCCCTGTACTTGGGTCAGGACATTCAGATAATGTCCAGCCGGAAGAATTTCCGGGTGAACAAGGTGGGCATCTTCGCTCCCAATCCGCAGGATCTGGATAGATTGGGGCCGGGAGAAGTGGGTTATCTCTTCGCCAACATCAAAGACCTGCGGGACGCCAGGGTGGGCGACACCATAACCTCGGCGCTGCAACCCACTGCAGAGCCCTGCCCAGGCTTCAAGAGAATCCGGCCCATGGTCTTTTGCGGCCTCTATCCAACGGAACCGGCCAAGTTCGAGCCCCTGAAGAAGGCCTTGGAACGACTGCAGCTGAACGACACCGCCTTCACCTTCGAGCCGGAGACCTCGCAGGCCCTTGGCTTTGGCTTTCGTTGCGGATTTCTGGGCCTGCTGCACATGGAGATTATACAGGAGCGCCTGGAACGCGAGTTCCAGGCCGAATTGATAGCCACGGCCCCCTCCGTGGTCTACGAAGTGGAGAATGTGGAAGGAGAGACCGTTCGCATAGACAACCCCTCTCTTTTGCCCGAACCCACTCAGATCAAGGAAATCAGGGAACCCTTTGTGCGCATGGAGATACATGTGCCCAGCGAATACGTGGGCAACGTGATTCAGCTCTGCGAGGAAAAGCGTGGAGTGTACAAAGATATGCGTTATTTAAGCTCCACCCGGGTGATCATCACCTACAATCTGCCTTTCGCGGAAATAGTCTACTCCTTCTTCGACGAGCTGAAATCCGTTACCCGGGGCTACGCATCCCTGGACTACGACATCCTGGGCTTTTTCCCCTCCAATGTGATCAAGCTGGATATCCGCATAAATCACGATCCCATGGATGCTCTGTCCTCCATAGTGCACCGGGACAAGGCCTATTACCATGGCAGGCACATGGCCCAGAAACTGAAAAAAGTCATCCCCAGGCAACTCTTCGAGGTGATCATCCAGGCCTGCATCGGTAACAAGCCCATTGCCAGGGAACGTATCCCGCCACTTCGCAAGAACGTTACGGCAAAGTGCTATGGCGGAGATATCACCCGCAAGCGAAAGCTCCTGGAAAAACAGAAAGAAGGCAAAAAACGGATGAAAAAGATGGGCAACGTGGAGATTCCCCAGGAAGCCTTCCTTGCCGCTATGCAGAAAGAGGACAAGGATTGAGCTAAATGGGAAGGAACCTGTATTTCATGCCGCTAGACCCGAGCACCTGTTAAGGAATGCTTCATGAACAAAAAAAAGGAAGAGAAAAAAAAGAGCACCTTCCGGGAATACGCCGAAGCCCTGCTAATAGCCCTGCTGCTCGCCTTTATCATACGCTCCTTTGTGGTGCAGGCCTTCAAGATCCCGTCGGAGTCCATGTTGCCCACACTCAAGGTAGGTGACCACCTTCTGGTGAACAAGTTTACCTACGGCCCCAGGATCCCCTTCACCCAAGTCAAGATTATGGATCTGTCCGATCCGCAGTTTGAGGATATCGTGGTTTTCGAGTATCCCGGGGATGAATCCAAGGACTATATCAAGCGGATCATCGGCACTCCCGGGGACAAGATCCGTATAGACGAGCAGGAGCGTCTCCATCGCAACGGGAATCTGGTGGAGGAGGATTACGTCCGCAAGAGCGGCCGGCAGCCTACTGGGGAATACCCCATGGAAGAGTGGCCCCCGGAGCGACGAGATCACAGAGTGCGGGACAACCTGGGCCCCATCGAAATTCCTGAGGGGAAATATTTTGTCATGGGGGACAACCGAGGACATTCCTACGACTCCCGCTACTGGGGATTCGTAAGGGAGGAGGCGATCCTGGGTAAGGCTTGGAGGATCTATTGGTCCTGGGGGGACTGGACCGATGTTCGCTGGTCCAGAATCGGCACCCTGGTGGAGTGAGCATGCTCGCCAAGATAGCGACCACCACCCTTCTGGGAATAGAGGCCTATACAGTCCACATAGAAGTGGATCTGGCCAGGTCCGGCATGCCCGCCTTTATCCTTGTCGGCCTGGCGGAGGGTGCGGTCAAGGAAAGCAAGGAACGGATCTTTTCCGCACTGAAAAACAGTGGCTTCCGGATTCCGCCCTCGCGCATAACGGTCAATCTTGCACCCGCGGACATCAAAAAGGAGGGCAGCAGCTACGACCTGCCCCTGGCTATAGGCCTTTTGGCCGCATCGGAACACCTTGAACCAAGCCTGGCCGAGGGATATTTCCTTGCTGGCGAGCTTTCCCTGTACGGCGAACTGAAGCCGGTTAACGGCATTTTGCCCATGGCCATAAGGGCCAAGGCAGAGGGGGCGCGGGGGCTGCTCGTCCCCGAGCTGAATGCCGCAGAAGCGGCGGTGGTTCAGGGCCTTTCCGTCCATCCGGTAAGCTCTCTGCGCCAAGCCTTTCGGTTTTTGAACGGAGAGGAATGGATACCTCCCTATGAATGCGACCTAACCGACCTCTGGGCTACTCGCGGCGATTTTCAGCGCGACTTCAGCGAAGTCAAGGGGCAGGAGCACGGCAAGCGAGCCATCGAGATAGCGGCTGCCGGGGGACATAATCTGCTTTTCGTAGGCCCCCCTGGTAGCGGCAAGACCATGATGGCCAAGCGTATACCCACGGTAATGCCTCTTCTCACCTTCGAGGAAGCCCTGGAGGTGACCAAAATCTACAGTGTGGCCGGACAGTTGAAGCCAGAAACCGGCCTTATCACCGAGCGCCCCTATCGCTCACCGCACCACACCATATCCGACGTGGGTCTCATCGGAGGAGGTCAGTACCCCAAGCCCGGAGAGGTCTCTCTCGGGCATAGAGGGGTCCTGTTTCTGGACGAGATGCCGGAATTCAAAAAGCACGTGCTGGAGGTGCTGCGCCAGCCAATCGAGGACGGCAGGGTCACCATATCCCGCGCTGCGATCTCCTTGAGCTATCCAGCGGACTTTATGCTGGTAGCTGCCATGAATCCCTGCCCTTGTGGATATAGATTCGACGAAACCCATCCCTGCACCTGCACTCCCAAACAAATCCAACGCTATCACTCCAAGCTCTCCGGACCGCTGTTGGATCGAATTGATCTTCAGGTGGAAGTCCCGGCTGTAGAGTATAAGTATTTGCGTGAAGACCAAAGCGCGGTGGATTCGGAAACCATGCGCACCAGAATAGAAAAGGCCAGAAAGTTGCAGGCGAGTCGCTACGAAGGCCTGCCTTGCGGCTCCAACAGCGAGCTGTCCGGGAAATGGCTACAGCGATTCTGTGCCCTTTCCGATCCGGAGCACGATTTTTTGGGGCATGCAGTAAAAAAGCTGGGGCTGTCCGCCAGGGCGCATGCCAGGATACTGCGCATTGCCCGAACTATTGCCGATCTCGCCGGAGAGGAGAACATCAGCACGAATCATTTGGCTGAGGCCATAAACCTGCGCTTTTTGGACAGGGAAAACGGAAGCGCGATTTAGCAGCTTCAGCACAGGCTACCGTGGGACAAGATCTCTGTTTCTAGCCAAATTCCTGCCAGACCCATTGACTCAACATAATCCCCAACACGGCAAAGGCTATGCTGAGCACCAGCTGAGCCGCTCCATGGCCATGAAATCCCTTGTAAATATTGATCAGCCCCAAGACAAAGGCGAGTACGCCGAAAAGCACAGGGAAGACACCCAAAGCCAAAAGACAGCTAATATACGCCGCGACCACGGTTCCCATGCCTTTGGTGACCTGCACTCTTGATCCTCCTTCGTTTTTTGCTGCTTGGAAGTTTTGTCCGGCTACGCCCGGGCAGGAAGGTTGCAAGGGCGCATCCCCTTCCTGCCTGATTCGGGCCCAAGGATAAAGAAGCGGGAAGGCTCACAGGAACTAGCACCTCACTTTTCCCTGTTTCCCTGGCTAAACTAAAAGATTACAGCAAAGCCTTAATCAGCACTCCCTGCTGCAGCCGCAGCTCAGTTCACTCAAGGCATAAAGTAGCCTTGCCTCCAAATGTCTTGCCTTTTCCGTAAGCTCGTACCTTGAAGTTTGGGAGACAAGCTCCCTCAGCCTGTCCCAGTCCGGAATGTTGTGATAGTCCCTGCTTTCCATGGGCTCTCGATCCGCCACCCGCACCAACATCGCGGACTGGGTGTCGGTGACCAACACCAGACCCGCCGGTCCCTCTTGCAAAAGCCTGGCCGCTGCCACCGCTTCCCGGGTATAGGTCTCCACCTCTCCAGCGCAGAACAGAATAAGCACCAAGGGAGCTCCGGCTTCATCATAGGCCACCAGATCCACAGTGCGGGTATAGATCCGGTCCTGGACAGGGAATCGCACCTCTACCTTGGAACTCAGCCGCTCCGCTGGATATCCCTTTCGTTCCACCAGCATCCTGGTCATTGCCTGGCGAAGGTCCTCATAAGTGGTGGCCTCAATGGCACGGCCACTCAAGTAGTCGGTAATGGTGTAGCCCAGGCTCACTTCGTGCATATGCGCTATCTCCTCTGCAGCTCCTCATAAAGGGCGGCATATTCTTGTGCAGACCGGATCCAGGAAAAATCCTGCCGCATACCCCGTTGCTGCATGTTTTTCCAGGTTTCGCCCTCCAGCCACATCTCCACAGCAGTGCGTACAGCTTGATAAAACGCATCGGAAGTGAAGCTACCGAATTTGAAACCGGTGCAATCCGGATCCGGATAGGGCACGATTGTGTCCCGTAGCCCCCCAACATCGGAAGTAACCGGAATAGTGCCGTAGCGCAGGCTGTAAAGCTGTGTCAATCCGCAGGGCTCATATCTGGAAGGCATGAGAAAAAGATCCGCTCCGGCCATGATTTCGTGCGACAATCTCTCGGTATAACCGATGGTCACAGCCACCCTCCCCGGGTAGCGCTCCTTCCATCGGAACAGACTTTTTTCCGCTTCCCGGCTACCCTCGCCCAGGACCACCAGGGCCACATTCAGCTCGAGCAGGTTCGCCAGACACTGCAAGAGCAAATCCACTCCCTTTTGTTCCTGCAGTCTGCCAATGAAACCCATCACCGGCCGGGAAAGCATCTCCGGGTCCAGATCCATCTCTTGAAGGAGCGTTTCCTTGCAGGTCCGTTTGCCCAGCATGTCCAGCAAAGAATAATTTGCCGGAATGAAGGGATCGTTGCCGGGATCCCATATGGAATAGTCCACGCCGTTCAATATGCCACACACATCCTCGGAGCGCTTGGAAAGTATTCCCTCCAGGCCCTCGCCAAACTCCGAGGTCATTATCTCCTGAGCATAGGAAGGACTGACCGTGGTTATCTTGTCCGCAAAGGCTATACCTGTTTTGAGCATGTTGAAGGAACCGTAATACTCCGCTCCTTCCATATGCCAGGCCTGCCAGGGCAGACCGGCCTCCCAGAACAGCCGTGCGGAATACTGGCC
>CAYSPQ010000096.1:0-6293 GCA_964432965.1 uncultured Desulfohalobiaceae bacterium | reverse complement strand
GACGAGCTAGCCTACGTAAGAGTTTGAACTTTTTGAAGCAACGCAGCAATTGGAATATTTTCAACTCCCTGTTAATCCTGTATATATTCCAAGGCATTGCCATAACAAGCATTATCATATAGGAATACTGACCAAGGTGTAACAATTTTTCCACGGAAACCGCAGCAGGGCTCTCAGGCCACTTCGATCCAAAAGCACTGTTTCAAAAAAAACTGCAAAATAATTGGGTCAGGAGGTGCAAAATGAAGAAAATTGCTATTCTCGGCTGCCAGATGATCAGGGACAAGAACCTGTGACCCGGGGACTCCAAATGCCTGGTGGCACTAGGCAGAAATGAGGGCGAGTTCCAGAGGTATTCCGACGAAGGAGCCCATTTGGTGGGCATTATTGACTGTGGTGGATGTGAGGGTAACCAGAACCGGATAGTGTGCAGTCTAGCCAACTTGAAGATGCATTTGGTAACCTTGAATGAAGAGGTGGATGCACTGCATATGGGCACCTGCATCATGAAGTTCTGCAAGAGAAAGGATGATCTGCTGCAGGCGGTCAGGGACAAAGCCGGAGTGGAGGTCATTGAAGGAACCCATCCCTACTCTCCGCCGACCATATTCGGACAGTTATGAATAACCGAGAAGCTGCCCTCCGGCCTGGCAACACTTTTGCTGCTTTGCCGGGCCGGATAGCTTCTCGAGCAGTGCCTTCACCTAACAGGGCGTTGATCTGCTCTTGGCAAACGGTCAAGATGCTCGTTCTGGCAAAGATCTTGCAGCAAACAAGCCTCTTCCTAGATTCCCGCCTTTCGAGGCTTTCCGCTCCCCAGGGGGAAGAGAAAACAACACCGGCTCCGATCACCCAGAAACAGGGATTGTATGCAAAGACGCAGGATTCTTCAATCTGCAATCGCGGCCTTGATGCTGCCCTGGCTCGGCTCCCGGGCCCTGGCCTCAACCCGGGATTCGGCCCTCTCCCGGCATGAATACGGCTCGGAGATCTCCATTATTCGCCCTCCCCATCCGGAATCATTTCCCTCCAAGGAGAGCATGGAGAGCTATCAATACCGCCTTCATCGGGCGGTGATGGGCTTCATTCGGGACCACTACTCCGGACGGAACATGCCGCTGTGGAACAAGACCCCGGAAGAGGTGGATCTGGAGACCCGGATTTCCAACATCGTCTATTGGGTTGTGCTCTCCGTGCAGAAGCATTCCGGCATATATTTCGTAGACCCTCCCTGGATACTGGCCCAAATCATGGAAGAGTCCTTCTTCTACGAGTTCGCCGTATCTTGGTCCTTCGCCTCTGGGATCTGCCAGTTCACCATTCCCACGGCTGAGAGCTTCGATATGGTCACTCCCAGAAGCAGCGAGCTCCAGGACCGGGAACTATCTCATCCGGAAAAGGCCGGCGCCCTGGATCGGCTAACCGAGCTGAGGAACAAAAGGAATAGCCTGGTGAGCGAGAACGAGAAACTGTTCCGCAATCAGGAGGAGCTCTTCAGGGAAAGCCTCGAGCATCACCTGCGCGGGGAAACCATGCCACTGGCGGAAAGATGGATGGATCTCCTGCGGGAAAGGGACTCGCTGGAGGCCTCCATTCGCAACGCCCAAGATGAATACAGGAGCTTTCTTCAGGCCAACTACAACGGAAAGAACCTGTTCCAGCAACAGGATCTCGACTTTCTCTCCCGCTTCGATGAGCGCGTAACCTACAAAAAGCCGATCGATGCCATGGTGGAAATGATGGGCAGGTACATGAGGGGCAGAAACGGCAACCTCCTAGCAGCTACTGCGGGATACAACGCAGGGCTCTCCAGGACATACCATCCTTATGCCGTATACGAGCCCTACGGATTGATGCCCAATTTCAATGAAACAGCTTCCTATGTGAGCAAGATCGCGGTCAACCATCACGAAATCGTCAAGCGCATGCCAGGATAATTAGGCCTGCTGCCCCTGCCCTCAGCAATCTCCCTCCGGGCCGCCGGCAGAAAGGCAACTGCAGGTCGCAGCATCCCCAGCTTCTGGGCTACCTCCCATCCGCTGTTTTCCCGCCGTCCTGCTCGAGGGTGAGAACTCCATGACCGCCCTTTTGAAAAATCTCACCACCTCTTTTGATCTTTTACCCGCGTAGCGAAGCATTATGTAACTGTCCAGGATATGGCGGCAAGCAAAGGCCCAATCCGGTCTTTGCATTTTTATCCGCTGGGCAAGCTCCAGGGAAGCCTTCCCCTGCTTTTCCGATCCAGGCCGGCCATTCCGAACAGCTCAGAGCTACTCACCCGCATCAGGTAGGGCTGCTTGCCCTGCTCTCCCCTTTTCCACTCGAAGAAGCCGCTTGCGGGAACCAGACACCTGCGCCTTCGTATGGCGGCCTTGAAGGCGGGCTTGGAGAACACAGTGTCCGCTCGGGCGTGGATCATTTTGTATTTGGAGCCCACTTCCTTGGCCCAGAAGGGAACCAGCCCCCAGCGGAGCATGATCAGTTCCCTTTGCCCGGATCCAGGCACTCGTACTGCGGTTATGTCCTGCAAGGGGGATATGTTGTATCTGGGTTGCGGGGGAAGCGGCTGCTGAACCTTGAACTGGCTTGCCACCTGTCCGGGATAGCCCTGAGGCCAAGTCTGCCGCGAATGAGTTTGAGGCATTCTATAGCTAAGCTTCACGGATTAATAATGATTCCCAGGGCGGTCAGGATGGCCGTATGGTTCACCATGCTGCGCCTTCAATTTGAAACGTCCTAGAGGAGCTTATCAGAACTGGAGACCAAAAGGGGGCAGTCAACGACACAATGGGCTCTTTACTCTTCTTCCAACCAGGCTCAAACATCTTTTTGTTGTTCATGGTATCATAAAACCCGCCACTTAAGATGCTCTCATCCCTCTAGCTTTGATCTTTATCATGTTATGGACCACTGAGAAAGCGTTTTTTTAAACTGTAGCGGTCAACAATTTGATCATTTATTGCTCCCTGAACTGTTCAACATCTCCTAGCATTTTTGCTTATTGTATAAACAGATATCTGTATCTTGTACAGCGTTTATTGTTAAAGTCATTAGTTCGAAAGCAAGAGACACCAGATATAATATAAGTTTAGACTCAAAACCTCTCCCTTTTATCGCCTAGAAGCGAAAACTCCCTTCACGCGGGAAGGTAAAAAATTTTTATCTCTAATACCTAAAGATTGTTTAAAAAGTGACGAAAAGTACTTTTGTTCATATCAAGAACCGCTTCGGCTCTGAATTGGGAATGGGGAACCTTTTGCCGTAGAATAACAAAGAAACAGGAACAAAAACGGTAGGTTATCTGGTAGGAGGAAAAAACATTCATAAGGAGAGTGGACAAATGCTCAAACTCAAACAGGCGACGATTGGCACAAGACTCACAGTCGGTTTTTCCGCAATGGCTTTGGTGGCTTTGTTTTTAGGTATCCTTGGCTACTACGGGGCTGTTCAGAATGAAGAGGCCATGGAAAGGGTGAGCGGAGAACGCCTGCCCGCTGTACAGGAAGTGTCCAGCATGGAAGTCTCCATGCATCAGGTGATAACTAGTCTGCGAACCCTGCTCGATCCAGAAATGAGCGTGCAGATGCGGCAGCAACAGTATCAAAACATGGCTGAAATTAGGCAGGACTACGAGGAGGCCATCGCATTCTATGAATCGCTGCCACCCATAAGCGAAGAGGAACAGAGTCATTGGAACTCTTTGCTACAAGCTATTGAAAACTGGACCGAGGTCAATGACAAGCTGTTTGCTCTTCATCAAGAGCTGGACGCGAACGGCATTATGCACCCTGAAGCCTTTATGGACGAAATAGAGGGTTTTAGGGCTGAACTATATTCCCTGGAGACCGAGACGTTAACTATGTTTAGAGGGCAGGGGGAGACAATCATAGAAACAAATGACTCTTCTCTGGGGCAATGGTTGGAGGCATTCCACACTGAAAATCCTGAGCTGAACAGCATAGCTCAGGGAATGCAGACTCCATATGAGCGGCTTCGCCAGGCCATGTCCGACATTCGCCAGGAAGCCAAAGACGGAAATATAGAGAGATCAGAAGAGATCTACGCGCAAGAGATGCAACCCGCCGCTCAAGAATTGTCTGCAGGTTTTGACTCAATGCTTGCCGTTCTTGAAGATATAAGAGAGCTTCGTCAGGAAGCTAGAAGTCTCACCATGAACGAATCCCAAACCTATATGGAAGAAACCAGCCAACACCTGAGCAGAATTGTTGAAATCAACCGGGAGATAGCGGAGCAGGATTCGGGCGAGGCTATTGCTCAAGCGAAAACTTTCAGCACCCTTAATTCCATTGCCACCATTCTAGGTGTTGTCCTTGCCGGGGTTCTGGCTCTGACCCTTACCCGCTCCATATCCAATCCAATGCGAAAGATCGCTCAGAACTTGAGCACGGGGGCGTCACAGATTTCCTCTGCTTCAAGCCAAGTAGCCTCCTCCAGCCAGTCCCAGGCAGAGGGGACCAGCGAGTTGGCTTCCAACTTGGAAGAGACTTCTTCTTCCCTGGAAGAAATGTCCTCGCAGACCAAGCAGAACGCGGACAATGCTTCTCAGGCTGAAAGTGGAATGAAAGAAGCCGGAAAGCAGGTTGAGGGCGGGATGGAAGCCGTGCAGCGAATGTCTCAGGCTATGGAGGAGATCAAGGATTCTACTGCCGAGACTTCCCGCATAATTAAGACCATTGACGACATCGCCTTCCAGACCAATCTGCTGGCCCTGAACGCGGCAGTTGAGGCCGCCCGGGCCGGAGAGGCGGGCAAGGGCTTTGCCGTGGTTGCCGAGGAGGTGCGTAACCTGGCCCAGCGTTCTGCAGATGCGGCTAAGGAGACTTCTCAGTTGATAGAGAAGTCTCAGTCCAGCGCGGACAATGGGGTCCAGGTATCAGAAGAGGTGACCCGGAACCTGGAAGCCATTAAAGAAGGCAGAGACAAGATTGATACCCTGATCGGAGAGATAGCGGCAGCTTCCCAGGAGCAGTCCCGGGGCATCGAGCAGGTGAATAACGCGGTTTCCGAGATGGACAAAGTAGTGCAGCAGAGCGCCTCGGACGCGGAGGAGACCTCCAGCGCCGCGGAGGAGCTGTCCTCCCAGGCGGAAGAGATGGAGAGGATGGTCTCCGAGCTGGAAGCCCTGGTGGGAGCGGCCAAAGAGGTGAAAAGCGGCGGTGCAAGCGCTGGCTCGGGAACGAGGACCGGCAGAGGCGCTCCTGCTAGCCGTGGAGACAAGGCCGGGCAAACTCGCCTGGATCAGGGCGGACAGCAGCGCGGAACCAGAACCGCGGCCGCTTCCGGAGGTGCAAAACGCGATCAATCAGGGGACACCAAGCAGCAAAAGAAACAGGACCAGGCCATCCCTCTGGACGAGGACGAATTCAAGGACTTCTAAGCCTAGATACAGCTGTGATGGCTAAGCCCTGATCAAAGAGAAAAATAACAGAAAATAAAAGAGGCTGCTTCTGGCTATACCTGATGCGCCTGCAAAAAGTCTTTTTTGCAGGCGCAGATGACAGAAGACAGAGGACGGATGACTGAAAAATCAATAAGTTGCGATCAAGCATCTGAAAAGTAAAGTCCACATTTCAATTTTTTGCAGATGCATCATACCTCAGGAGTAGCCTCTTTTATTTTGAATCCAATGAGAGTTCCTGCACCAGATTGCCTCTTTGATCTCGACAGGTTGGATCTCTCGTTCAATCATTCTTTCCAAAGAGCTTAATGTGAATCGGTGCTGATCTTTTTCAACTATTTTCTGAATCTCGACTATATCTTTAGCAGAGCCTGCACATATTGCAAAATGGCTTACTGCTACTGTGTGGTAGGTGTGAAGGATGGAGAATCGCTGTCAGGCTGGAAAAAGGAAGTGGTGTCCTGGCCGGAAAATACCACATATACATTGCCCTTCCTCTCATCGGTTATGGGCAGCTTGTGACCGGATAGCAGCCTCAACCTGCCCCGGCTGTTGGGGAGCCAGACGCGAGTTTGCAAGGAGTTCCCGGTGTCGAGCACCTTCCTGTTCTCCTCGCTGCAAGAAAGGGCTATCTCGGGAGGATGGACCTTTTCCAGACGATTGTATTCAATCTCTATCTTGGGTTTGCCCAGGAAGTCCGCATGGGCCTGGTTCACCGAGCCATAGGTGTCCGGATCGACAAAGTAGCAGACCTGTGTGGGGATGCTGTTCAGGAGCATGGACAATTCACTGGTCTTTCTCTTCAAGGCCTGCTCCATGCGCTTGCGCTCGGAGATGTCCTCCAGGATGACCAGCACGTGGGGCTCGTTCCTGT
>CAYSPQ010000095.1:0-6390 GCA_964432965.1 uncultured Desulfohalobiaceae bacterium | reverse complement strand
GCCCTTACAAGGGAAGCCGGACACCCAAAGGCTCCTGCTGCCGCTGCTCCCTTTCGGGCCTGACGGGGTTCACAGGGCCCTTGCCGTCCGGCTTCCCTGGGTCTCGCTCACTTCAATTATACCTCAAGGGAAACGCGTTAAAGCAGCTCCACTCAAGCCTAAATGGAAGCGCCCTTAATTAACCACTCCTCAAGTGAGGCATGGTGGTTTCTGGCCAACGAGGCACGCTTACGAACCAGACTTCTGTCCTCTGCTATCTATCCCCTGTTAATGGCGGAGAGGGAGGGATTCGAACCCTCGGTGCCGGGATTACCGGCACACGCGATTTCCAATCGCGCGCCTTCAGCCAGCTCGGCCACCTCTCCGCGAATTGATCAGATAACATTAGATTATTATTACCCAAAAGAACAGCTGTCAAGGAACAGCGGAGCACCTGAAATGCAGAGCAGGAAGAAAAAAAGCCGGACCAAGCAGGTCCGGCACAAGATGGCGGAGAGGGAGGGATTCGAACCCTCGAGCGGGTGTTACCCCGCTACTCGCTTAGCAGGCGAGCGCCTTCAGCCAGCTCGGCCACCTCTCCTTATTCAAGCAAATTAAAAGTTCTGTCCGGTAATGTCAACCAGGTCAAGAGAGCCAGAAGTTATCGGCAAAGCAGTTCATTTCGGCATTTCAACGGGTTATGCACATTACACTGCAAAACATGCCGCAAGGGATGCTTCTTTGCCTCCGCACAGCCGATCTGGTATAAAAATGTTCGGATCCCGCCTTCTTCTTACCCGAAGAGGCTTGCCCAACAAAAAGATCGATCCGGAGAGACAACAGGTGACATTTCGTTTGGCTACTTCCCGGTTGCTCTTTTTTTTTGCCGTGATTTGCCTGGCTTGTCTCGCTGGTCAGAGCGCGGGGGCAATAAGCGATCCCTTGCTGCCCCCGGATCCCGTAGACGAGGACGAGCCATGGGATCTGCAGGCGGACCGTATCAACCTGGACCGGGAAGCTGACTTGATTCAGGCTTATGGGGATGTGCTGCTGCAGCAGCCTGGAATTACCATTCAGGCGGACTATGCCCGCTACGAAAGGGATGCGGCAATCATACACCTGGAGGGAAATGTCCGGATTCGCACGGATGACGACTCTGCTCGCGGAACAAGTGCCCGCCTGCACCTGGATGAGGATACAGGACAGATCCGGGAGGGAAGAATCTTTCTGTCCAGGCCGCACCTGCACATCTGGGCGGACGAGCTGAACAAGACTGGACCGGACAGTTATGCTTTCCGGGAAGCCACGGTCACTTCCTGTGACGGGGAAAATCCCGACTGGTCCATCAAGACCTCGGAAGGCTCGGTAACCATTGAAGGCTACGCCAGGCTTTGGCATCCCAGGTTACAGATCCGGGACGTACCCGTTCTGTATGCCCCCTACATGATACTTCCGGCCAAGAGGGAACGCCAGTCCGGATTCCTCATGCCGGAGTTCTCCAGCAGCACGCGCGACGGGTTCGGCTTTACTCTGCCCTACTACCAGGTCATCGGCCCCACCCGCGACGCCACCTTCTATCTGGGCACCCTGAGCAGGCGAGGGGCAAGGCCAGGGCTGGAATATCGCCTCACTCCCAATCCGCAAACCAAGGGCCTTTTCCGGGCGGACTGGCTGAGGGACCAAAAGGGCCCGCAGGAGATGCAGGATTACTACGAGGACTACGAGCGCCCGGACGATCACCGCTTCTGGCTGCGGGGAAAGTACAACGGCTTCCTGGGTTCTCCGCAATGGAAAAGCAGGCTGGATCTGGACTTCGCCTCGGACCCCTACTATCTCCGGGAGTTCGACTACGGCTTCCAGGGTTTTGACCGCAGCAGGGAGATATTTTTGGAGGAGTTCGGCCGGGACATACCGGACAAGGACGATCCGGCCCGAAAAAACGTGGGCATGCTGACCAGGAACTGGAGGGATATGCAACTGCGCACCCGCGTGGAGTACAATCAGCACCTGGAATACTTCCGGGACAATCCAGAGGATGATCCCACTCTGCAACGCCTGCCTCAGCTAGGCCTGGACTTCTACCGGCGATCCCTAGGAGACACCCCTTTTCAGTGGGAGGCCGACAACCAGGCCACCCATTTCTGGCGCCGCGAAGGCCATACCGGTACCAGGCTGGACATGCACCCCCGTCTCGGGCTCCCCCTCCAATCGCCCTACGGCACACTGCATCCCAGCCTGGGCTGGAGGGAAACCCTCTACCACACAGGCAACATCGAAGAAGACAGCGAGCTGGAGGAATGGGACAGGCGAGGTATATGGGACTTCTCCACCACCGCCTCCACGGAGTTCTTCCGTATCTTCACCCTCGACCCGCTTCAGGAAGACCGGATTGAGCCGGAAGATATCGGCCGGAGCCAATGGAGCATGCTCAGGCACACCATTAGCCCCAGGGTGCAGTACGACTATATTCCGGAGAAGGACCAGGAGCACCTGCCCAATTACGACTCCGTGGACCGCATCGGGGAGCGCAACGAGATCACCTACACCCTGTCCAGCCTGCTCACCCTGCGCGAGGACGTGATCCGGGCCGGACAGCAGGAGGCGGCCAAGCCGGAACTTGGACAGCGCTACACGGACCTCCTCCGGCTGGACCTGGAGCAGAGCTATGACTTCAACGAGGCGGACAGGGAGGAAGACCTGGATGAGTACCCCAGACGCCCCTTTTCCGATATCCGGATGCAGGCGGAACTGAATCCCTTCGACTGGATCTCTCTTAGCAACACCTCCTGGTACTCGCCCTACATAGACGCATTCACCGAGCATGAGCATCGGCTCGACCTCTCCTACGGGGACCTGCTCTCCGGATACTACGCCCACGACTACCTGCGGGAAATGGAGGGGGACATACACCGCATCGGCCAGGAGGAGCTGTCCATAGCCAGAGCGGGGGCCACACTGGATCTGGAAAACGGCTGGTCCCTGCAGTACGACATGGAAAGGGACATGAAACGCAACCAGAGCATCGAACAGCGGGCCAGAGTGGGATACGAGCACCAGTGCTGGAAGGTGGGGGTTCAATACTCCAAGAAGCCCCAAGAAACCCGTGTGGCGGTTACCGTGGGCTTGCTCCCCTTCGGAGAGCTGGACCAAGACCTGATCATCCAGGAACAGGAGTGATCCGCATGCCGGATACAGAGGGAAAAGCCCGGATCAAGGTCCTGCCCCGGGAGCTGCAGAACCGCATTGCCGCCGGGGAGGTTGTGGAAAGACCCGCCAGCGTGTTGAAGGAACTGGTGGAGAACAGCCTGGATGCGGAAGCGGACCGGATACAGGTGGATATAGCCTCCGGAGGCCAGAGCCTGATTTCCGTGCAGGACAACGGCCTGGGGCTTTCCGGGGAAGAGATGGAGCTGGCCTTGACCAGGCACGCCACAAGCAAGATCCGCTCCGCGGAGGATCTGTTCCGGCTGCCCAAGCTCGGCTTTCGCGGCGAGGCCCTTCCCAGCATTGCCTCGGTATCCCGGATGCGTATCGATTCCATTGCCAGTGGCCACAGCGAGGGATACAGCCTGGAGGTGGAGTTCGGCTCCGCCTCTTCTCTGCGGCCAGCTCCGGTCCGGGAAGGCACCCGAGTGGAAGTGCGGGATCTCTTCCTCAATACTCCGGCACGGCTGAAATTCCTGAAAAAGCAAAGCACCGAGGCCAAAAAGTGTCTGGAAACGCTGCAGCGCATAGCATTGGTGCACACGGACTGCGCGTTTCGCCTCACCTCGCAGGGTCGGGAGCTGCTCTCCTTTTCCAGGGGCCAGAGCCTCTTGCTGCGTCTGCAGGCTCTCTGGCCGGAGCAGATCACCTCCTCCCTTCTGCCTGTATATATGGAGAGGGAAGGCGCTTGTGTGACCGGATACGCGGGGCACCCCGAAACCGCCCAGGGCAGGGGGGATCGGATCCTGCTTTTTGTCAACAATCGACCTGTGCAGGACAAGTTGCTGCAGAGCGCCCTGAAGCAGGCCTACTCCGGGAAGCTGCTATCCAGGGAGCACCCGCAGGCAGTCCTCTTTCTGGAGCTGCCCTCCGAGGAGGTGGACGTCAATGTCCATCCAGCCAAATCCGAGGTCAAGTTCCGGGAGGAGAAAGCGGTTTTCTCCCTGGTGCACTCCGCAGTGGAGCAAAGCTTGAAGCAGGGAGTAGACTCTGCTGCTTCCGGCCAATTGCAGGAGGCAGACCTCAAGCCCCCGCCGCCTTTCGGAACAGGGGCGCGCAGGGTCTCCATACCCGGACTGAGTGAAAAGCCAACCCAAGAGTACAGCCCCGGCCGCTCTACCCGCAGGGAGGCCCGCGAGGCGGAAGCTCCCCGGAATATGCCCTCAACCGAGCAAGAGGCGGAGAGTTCCTCTTTCGGGGTGACTGCTGACAGCAGCAGGGAGCTGGGGCCGCAGATCCAATATCTGGGCCAGGTTGGCTCCTCCTACCTCCTGCTCCTAACCGGAGAGAAGCTCCTGATAGTGGACCAGCACGCTGCTCACGAAAGGGTCCTCTTCCACAGCTACGCCAGCCAGGAGGGCTCGCCCGGAGTGCAGAGGCTGGGCCTGCCCCTGAGGTTGCGCATGCATCCCAGCGAATGGGAGGTGTTCGAGGAAGCTGCGGTCAGTCTGCGCAAGCTGGGTTTTGCCCTCCAGAGAGAAAACGAGGAGAACCTCTCGGTGCAAGGCATACCGCAGCACATGGACAGCTCCCAGGCGGAACAGTTCCTGCGCCGGGTATTTCGGGAAGGGCACAGCTCCATGCAGGGAATATGGACCCTTATGGCCTGCAAGAACGCGATCAAGACAGGGGAGAGACTGGCGGAAGCCGAGGCCCTGCAGCTGCTGCAGACCTGGCTGCAGTGCCCGGACAGGGACTATTGCCCCCACGGAAGGCCGGTAAGCGCCAGACTGGCGGCCAAGGACCTGGAAAGCCTGTTCAAGAGGGACAAGTAGGAGGTAAAGAGTAGGGGCTGGGGCCGAGGGCGGAGGACAGAAGTCAGCCTGCAGATAACAGACGCAGGATGCCGCCTTTCATTATTGCCAAAAAAGTGGGCTTAACCCGTCAAAGCAATCTCTACAACCTACGACTTACAACCAATAACGGATAACGAATAACGGATGACAGGAACCAACACCCTGTTATTCCATGTATAGGAAATCCCCTTTTATTCCGGTAAGAGGCTCCCCTCCCCCGGAAGTGACCCGAAAGGTGTTCTCCACACCCACCATTCCCCATTGGTCAAGCCCCACCTTGGGCTCCAGGGCGACAACCATGTCCTCCTGAAGCGGCTCGGTGAACTTTGCCGCAAGCACGGGATGCTCGTCCAGGCTAAGGCCGATACCATGCCCCACGAAAGGGACCTTGTTCCCGCCCAGCCCCATGAAGCCCTCGGCATAGCCCCGCTTTTGCGCTTGGTCCTGGCAGTATTCAAAGATCTGAGCTGGAGTTACTCCGGGATGCAGCATTTCCGAGACGGACTGCTGCAGCTCCTGGCAGAAGGCCTGGGCGGAGTGGAGCTCGGGAGCAACTTCCTGGGAGCTGCCTGCGTAAAAGACACGGGTTTTATCCGTGTGGTAACCCTCCAGGAAGAACACGGTGTCCATAGTCAGGACTTCTCCCTTTTTCCAGATTTTTCCTGGATATCCCAGGACAGGAGCGGAGGGATGCTGCCCCCTCAGCCCCACAGGGCCGTTCAAGGCAGAGGGATAGTTCCCGGAATCCCCGGCGCAAATATGGCCCAGTAAAAAGTCCTCTTCCGGGCTGCTCATCCGGGTCAGCCCCTGGTGCCCCTGCCGGAAAAAGCTCTCCCAGATGGCGGCCCCGATTTCCCTCTCACTCATTCCCGGCTCGATGCGCCCGGGAATATCCTCGTCCAGGCAGTAGGCATGCCTTTGCCCCGCCAGGCGCATGATCTCCAGCTCGCGCTGTGTCTTTACCGCTCGCGCCCGGCTGAGCACTGTATCTCCCTCCAGCCAGCTCCAGCCCTCGAGACGCGACTCCATCTTTCTGCCCATATCCCAGGTCAGGCCGGAGAACTCTACAGCGGCTGTGTCCGGAATCGCATACCCTGTTTCGCTCATGATTCGGGGCAGATCCTTAAAGGAGACAAAGGGATGAATCTGCTCTACGGCTGATTCCAGGCGGGCACGCTCCAGCCCCTTGCGCACCAGCAAAAGGGGCTCTCCCTCTAGGGGCAGCCAGAGAAGACCGTTGGCCAAATGGCCGCTGCACCAATAGACATTGACCCGGGAGAGCACCAGAAGCCCCTGAGCCCGGGGGGCTTGCCTGGCCAGGAGGCTACGGCACTTGCTCCACCTTAACTCCAGCTCCTCCCTCTCGATAAGATCCAGGGACTCGAACATAAAGCCTTCCTGTTTCCTGTTG
>CAYSPQ010000094.1:0-6404 GCA_964432965.1 uncultured Desulfohalobiaceae bacterium | reverse complement strand
ATAGAAGAGATCGTATTCAAGCTTGTGCAGGGCGTCCTCCTCCGAGGCGCCATAGCCGTAATTGACCTGCGCCCAGCCGGTTATGCCCGGCTTCACCGTATGCCGCTCCCCGTAATAGGGAAGCCTCCGCTTCAGCTGCTCCACGAACTCCGGCCGTTCCGGCCTGGGACCCACGAAGCTCATTTCTCCCTTGAGCACATTCCAGAACTGGGGCAGCTCATCCAGACGGAACTTCCTCAGCAACCTACCTAGGAAAGTTATCCTGGGATCGTTTTCCTCCGCCCAGACCGCCCCGCTTTCCGCCTCTGCGTCCTGACGCATGGTTCTGAACTTGATGAGCTGGAAATTGTTTTCCCTTTGCCCCACCCTGCTCTGGCGGAAAAATACAGGCCCCGGGGAATCGAGCTTGATCAACACGGGCACGGTGGCAAAAAAAGGGCCGCTCAGGACAAGCCCCACCGAGGCCAGGAAGATGTCCGCTCCGCGTTTGGCCCAGAGAGTCAGAGTATATCTGCGAAAACCCCTAGAAAAGATGAGCCAGCTGGGAGGGGTCTTTCTGACCACTATTTTGCCGCTCAGTGTCTCGTAAAAGGAGAAGCCCTCTAGGACCTTGAGGCCTTGCATTTTGCAGTTAAGCAATGCCTGTATCGGATAGTGCCCCCTACGTTCCTCCAGGGCCACGACTATTTTGCTGATGCCGCCATCTATGGCATATTCGCAGAGCTTGTCGTAATTGGTCTGCTTCTCCACTCCCAGTCTTTCAGCCAGGGAGGAGCGGCCGGGATTGGAAAATACCGCACTTATGGTGTGGCCGGAATCCAGATTGGAGGTGATCTCCTCGCCGATGAGCTCGGCCAGCTCGCCCTCGCCTACCAGCACCATCTTCTCGTTCCAGATCCTTTTTTGACAGATGTACTGATATACGATTCTCCAGCTTACCAGTAGGAGGATCAGGAGGAAGAGCCAGTAAAAGAAGCCCTCATCCAGCACGAGGCGGGGAAAGAGGTAGTACGCTGCTGCCAGGACCAGGCAGGCCAGGCCTATGGCCTGAATTATGCGCAGGCTCAACTCAAACGCCCCGCTCTTTAGCCGGAACTGATACAAATCGAGATAGTAAAGGCTCATCTGGAGCAAAAGGACAATGAACAAGATCCTGAGCCAAACGCTAGCTCGCTCCGGATTATGAGGCATCTCTCCGGAATGCAGGGCTAGGATTACAAGCCAGATCACTCCAATGATCAGCACGCTTTCCCCGAGAAAAAAAAGCAGGTGCCGGGCAGGATAATATGTGTTGAACAGCCTTAACATCTTGAATCCTTCCCGCTTTAGCCGGAAGCTCCCCCGATTCGGTAACCGTACCCGTATTTGTCGTAACTGGACCTTCTCCCGCTTTGCTCCCCATTGAAGACAATCCCCCTCAGCTTCCCTTCCTGAAAGCGCTCCATGGTGGAGCTGGCCACGTGCCTGGAGGTAATTCCCCTTTTCAGGACCAGATAAACCGCGTCCACCTCGTTTGCTAGAACCAAGGTCTCTGGGGCGGGCTCCACCGGAGAGCTGTCCAATATGATCAGACGATCCGGATAGCGGTCCCGAACCTCCGCGATGAAATCGCGCATTATGCGTGAGGACAGAAGCTCGGCTGGGTTCTCCACGTCCTGCCCGGCGGGGAGCACTGTAAGCTTGGGTATGACTGTCTTGCGCAACAGCCCGGACAGTGGCTTTTCCTGCTCCAGGTATGTTGCAAGCCCTTCTTGGCAGGGCCCCAGACCGAAAGCGCGATGCACGTTGGGATTGCGCAGATCGGCATCCACCAGGAGGACATATTCGTCCAATCCTTGAGCCACGGTAACGGCAAGATTGCATGCTATGAATGTCTTGCCCTCGCCCTGAATGGAGCTGGTGATCATTACCGTCCTGGGAGCGACTCCCTCTCTGGGCCTAGTGATTTCCGAGCGCAAAAGCCTGAACTGTTCAGCTGCTTCCGATCCAGGCCTGCCCAGGACCACCAATTGCTGGGATAGATCCATAAGAGGATCCGCATAAGCATTCTCTTCTTGTGCCCCTCCGGCTACAGCAAACTCCCTGTCCTCTTCCGCCTTTTGCAGCGCCTCGAATATCTTGCTCATAACTTGTCCCGTCCCAAGAACTTTTTGCCGCCTTTCCCTTCTCTTTCCACAGTAGGAATGGAGATGATCCTGCCCGGCTGCAGAACCTTGTCCACTTCCGTGGAAGTATAAAATGCCGAATCCAGGCTTTCCCGCAGATAGGCCAACCCCCCGCCCATGCCAAGACCCAAGGCCATGGCCATGAACATGATCCTGTTCACATCCGGGCTAAAGGGACTGGACGGGGGCACAGCCGGATCAACCACCCTGAATCTTTCCCCTTGCTGGCTGAGCTCCATCTGCTCGGCCATTTCCGCGTCCAATTGCCTGCGAAGCAAGGTTTGATATCGCTCGTTAACCGCCTCGTAATCCCTTTCCAGGTTGGTCAATTCCAGATCAACTTCCGAGGTTCGCTCCACTCTTTCTTCATATATCCTTATCTGTGATTCCAGATTCTGCATCCTCCTTTCATGCCCTTCCAGTCGAGCTTGGAGCCTCTCCAGCTCCATTCGCAGATCGCTATCCGTGCCCGTTATTTCCTCACGAATCTCCTGTTCCGAATGCATGGCCAGCCTTTCCCTTTCCTGATATAGCTGCTCCATCCTGTTATTCAGGGCCCTTACCTCGGGATGCTGCGAAGTATACCTGGACCTTGCCTCCTCCAGCCGCGCCTGAAGCGTTCTGATCTCTGCCTCCACCCCGGTTTCAAGCTCCTGGGCTTCCCTTTCCTGCTGCGCTTGAGCGAGCATTCTTCTGAGCAACTGGATCTCATTGCGCACCTGGTGGGCCTGCTCTTCCACTCTGCCCAGCTCTTCCTTCTGCTGGGCCAGAATATTTATATTGGATTGCAGCTGACTGGGTAGGCTGCCCATGTTTTGATGCCTGAATTCCTCCAGTGCGGCCTCGCGTTGCTGCAATTGCTGTTGCAGGCGCTGTGTCTCCATGGCCAGGAAACGACTGGTGGCGGTAGCCATGCTTCCTCTGACCTTGAGATTTTGGTCTATAAACTGTGAGGCCAGGGCGTTGGCGACCCTGGAGGCGGTTTGGGGGTCGCTCCACTGGAAGGAAATGACAAAGGCTTGATCCCTGGCCTGCAGCTCTATATCTATCCTCCTTCGCACGTTTTCCACCATGCTCTCCATGGATGGCTGACTCCGGTTATCCGTATTCAGCGAATCCACTTCGGAGCTGTCCTCACGGGAAAATACGCTTTTCAGTTGCTCCAGGAGTCCAATTCCGCTCTCCTCTCGAACAGGATACACCTCGTGCTCCCGAATGATTTCCTCCAGATTCGTCCTGCTGTTAATCTGCTGGGTGATGGTTCTCATCCGGGACTGCAGGTCGTCAGTTACCGTGCTGGGGACAAAATCGCTGGGGACCCTCTGGGCCTCGACCAATACCATGGTAGAGGCCCTGTAGACCCGGGGGCTTCGATCAAGATAAGCCGCCCCTGCGATCAAGGTTAGAAGCAAGGGCACGACGATCCACCATTTCCTTCTCCAGGCCATATCCAGATACGGCCGCAATTCGATTTTGGGTATCTCAATCATTGTCTATAGCCCATAATTTTTGACTTTCTTCAACAAAGACTTGTAGCTTATCTGCAAGACTTTTGCTGCCAATTTCTTCTTTCCCCCCGTGCGCTGCAGGGCCTTGCGAATCATCTCTGCCTCCGCCCTGCCTGCTGCCTTTTCCGTGGCCTCCTTCAAGGATGGAATGCTGCCCCGGAACAAGCCCCAATCCGAATCAGGAGCACAGGATTCAGAGTCACTGGACAGGGCAGACAGGGAAACCTTTCGGCGAAGCTCCTCCTTGATTATTTCCTCGCTTCCCATAGTTACCAGGGACTTGATATAGCCTTGCAGCTCACGGACATTTCCCGGCCAATCATGGGCAAACAAGAGATCTTTCAGCTCTGTGGAAAGGGAAGGGAAATTTGCCTTGTCGTTTTCCCTACAGAACTTGTCCAGGAAGTACTGTACCAATAATAGAACGTCCTCCTTGCGCTGCCTCAAGGTGGGCACTTCCAGACGAACCACGGACAAGCGGTAAAACAGATCCTTTCGGAAAAAGCCTTCGGCCATGGCCTTATCTAAGTCTGCATTGGTAGCCGCCAGGATTCGAGCCTTGATTTGCACCCTGGTCGTGCCTCCCACCGGATAGAATTCCTTTTCCTGAAGTACATGCAAGAACTTGGCCTGCATATAGGTTGACATTTCGGAAATCTCATCCAGAAAAACAGTCCCTCCATCTGCTTGTTCAAGCTTGCCCTGCTTATCCTGCCAAGCGCCGGTAAATGCCCCTTTCCTGTACCCGAAAAGCTCGCTTTCCAAAAGCGACTGGGGTATGTTGGCGCAATTGATGTACAAAAGTGAATTGGCTCGTTGGGCTGAGTTGTTGTGCAAAGACAGTGCGGCCACGCTCTTTCCCGTCCCGGTCTGCCCGCAGATGAGAATATCCAGTTCCGATTGACCCAACCGGGATATTGAGCGGCGCAGGCTTTGAATCTGTGGGCTGTTGCCAATCAGGTAAGGATCCCGGGGCAAGCCTTCCTGCAATGATTCCTGCTTTCGCAGCCCGGTACAGAACTCGTGAATGCCCTTCAAGAACTGTTCTGTGTCCAACGGTTTTCTCAGACAGAGAATATCCGAATGTTTCGGGAGCCTATATCCATTACCCGAGATAAGGATAATGGGGACCTGGGGCCAGTTATGCATGAAGCGTGACAGCCGGTTTTCCTCATTCTCCGATGGCGCTACTACGAGTACTGATAAACCAGATGGCACTTGCAGGGAGCTCAGTGGCCCGTTATGAACCCAGAGCTTGTTCACGGAATCAAGGAGCAATACAAGACATTTCAAGTACTCTCCGTACTGGCGATCCCGGGAGGAAACAATGATCGAGGGCATGAAAAAACCTGTAAAAGCAGAGTAAATACCCAAAAAAATATGAATTGGTGTGCCAACAGGAAAAGGGATAACTTGTAAGAGGGACAACAAGAGAAACAAGTACTATGCCAATTTCGTACCAATTTTAAGGAAACAGCAAGAGGAGAAGCAGGAAAGAGAAAATAAAAAAAAGCAGGTTTAAGGGCAAACAAGGTCGAATGGAAAAGAGACGAAAAAATTTGCAGAAGTGAATTGCACAATAATGCAAAAAGTTTGCGTACAAGCAAATCACAGGAACCAACAGGACAAAAAGCTTTAACACTCTGGATTAATGGGTCTTTTTTATAATAAGAATCCTCGAAAAAAAAATTACAAAACGAAATAACAAGTCTAAATGTCTTATTAGGTAATAGCAGAATATGCATAGAAGAAAAAAGTTGCACATCATAATTTCCGAGTAACGGATAAACAAAAAAATATCATAAAATCTAAAGGTTAGAGACGAAGGTAGTGCGAGAATATTGGTCCGGAATTTGCAAAAAGATTTGAAAATTTATTACAGATACTAGACCTATTGAAATTTCTAGTTTACATACAAACAAAAAAACCACTAATGAAAGCAAATTATAAAATAAAACTTTAAAGGATCTCAAATGCAAAATGAAATAAGCCAGCATTCAAGGAGAAGAAGTCCTAGATTTAATATATTTTTAGATGCACAAATAATATATTCAGAACACGAAAAAGAGAAAAAAATAAATAGTAACATAATAGACATAAGCAAACATGGTATTAAATTGATTTCCAAAGAGAAGCTCACTGTAAATCAAGATATAAGAATAGATTATACAAGTTTAATCAGTAAAGAACAGTTTTCTTTAACTGGAAGAGTAAAGTGGCAAACTTACAAGAACATGAATTACTATATAGGCTTTGAGCTTAACAACAAGCAAAACAATAACATACAACATATGGAATCAATCAACAACTACTATCAGGAATCTGCATGTACTATGCAAGACCCTTGTCTCAATAAAAGACACAATCATTATTTTCACTATGAATTTTTTTGTGGGCTTTTGTTTGAAACATTAAGTAAATTTATAGAAGAAAAAATAATACATATATCTACAGATATAAATATTTCAAAAGCATATTTTGAAAATGCACTGAATAAAATAAAGAAAAACAGCCTTACTACTAAAGATATTGACAATATAGGCAGTTCCTTAACTAAAATAAGTCACATACAAGATGACTTTGTCAAATTTGTTAGCTTATTGCAAATCCTTAAAGACGAGAAACATAGTAAAAACTTAGCAAGAACAGAAAACAGTTATTGCTTGTTAAATCTAAATGTTTTGTTTGAAGAGAGAGCCCCTAAAGGTTTGTTAGCTTATTTGGTAGATGA
>CAYSPQ010000093.1:0-6414 GCA_964432965.1 uncultured Desulfohalobiaceae bacterium | reverse complement strand
GAGGTAGATAATCTGCAGATAAACTTCGGTCACTTGTGCAAAACAAATCAAAACGGGGGCGGCAAGGGGGTTATTTGCCGCCCCCGATAGTCTCCATCCGGACTCTGCCGGACAGCAACCGTTTTATGGGACAGAATCAGAGTCCTTCTCTTTCCACCCTTTCCACTGCACCGTCGATTACTTTCTGGATATCCTTTTTCACCTCGGAAGGGATCTTGTTGATGGGACCCTCGTGATTCTCCAGGATATCGCGGGTCTTGTTTATTATCCTGTCCTTCATGGTCAATTGTCCCCCCTTGCTCCAGTCCTCGAAGCTCTGTCTATCCATGAGGCTGGGCCTCCAGTGCTTGCGGAACCACTTCATGGTGTGATCCTCGTAGAGATAGTGTCCGCCGGGGCCCACGTTATGGATGGTGTCCAGAGCCAGGGCTTCATCGCTGACATCGATTCCTTGCTCGATGATCCTGGCCATGCCGATGATCTCGTCGTCCATTACCGTCTGGAAGATGTCCCCGGTTTTTCCGGACTCGGTGTAGCCGCAGTCGTGCACGAAATTGGCTCCGGTAAGCATGGAAGTATGGATGGACAGGGCCGCTTCTATTCCGGACTGGATCTCCATGGTCTTGGTGTCCGTGCAGCCTGCGGTTCCGAACATGGGCAGACCGCAATAGCGGGCCATTTCCGTAAGGCCTCCGCATAGTGGATTGAGCTCAGGAGCGCCATAGGAGTAGATGGCCCGTTGCATGTCCAGCGGGGCCTGCACTCCGCCCAGGATAATGCAGGTGCCCGGATTGATGAGCTGGGAAAGGACTACTCCCACCATGGACTCGGACAGGGCGACTACGAGTTGTCCCGCATGGGTTGCGGGCACAGTTGCTCCGCCGATGGCGCAGGGGCTGTAATCCTGGGGGATACCATGCTCGGAACAGTACATCAGCTTGTCTATGGCGTGAAAGTCACTGACCAGCGGAGATATTGGCTCGCTGTACAAGATGTAGTTGGGTTTCTTCTTGAAGGCCTCCTCTCCGCCAGCCATGATGCACCCAATGCGGTGCAGGTCGCGTGCTCCCCCGCGGTGATAGGCCCAGGCCATGATGGGGGTGGTGGTGTTCTGGATCATGTCCGCAAACTCGTACACGTCGTCCGTGCCGCGCGGAACATCGCTTATGGTGATCAGCCCCTCCACGAAACCGATATTGTCCAGGGCGTCGCAGACCCTGGCCACTGTGGTTGCGTCCTGACGCAGACAGTTCCGTCGCTCCAGGGTATAAGGGTCGCGGAAATAGACCAGGGTGGGTCCGGGGCCGAAATAGCTGCGATTCTCCTCTACATAGATGCGGGGATTTCCCTCCCAATCGAAGATCGTGCTCATAAGGGGCAGGCTCTGCAGGGCCTGGCGCACCAGGTTGGGTGGAATCCGGACCCTAATTCCGTCCACTTTGCAGCCGTGCTTCTTGAATATTTCCCTGGCACCCTCATGATGCACGTCCGCGCCTGTATCCTGCAACACTTTAAGCATGCCGTGAAAGATGGTTTCCTTCTGATCCTTGGACAGAAAGGAGAATTGCGGGCTGCGATGTACTATCTCATTGGTTCGTACACTGGGCATATTTTCTTCCTCCTTGGATATTTCCCAAGGCCGCTAGATGTATAATCCTGTGGCCGAAATTTGGCTTTTACTTGCTGTGCCTGTCTTCTGCTTCCTGCACAATCTTCTTGAGTTCCTCGTGCAGCTTGGGGTCGATTGGTTCCGGCTGATACTCCTGCAGTATCCGGTCCGTTTCCGTTCTGATCCGATCGCCCATGGTCAGCTGCCCCTCGCGCACCCAGGTGGCGTAGTCCGACCGGTCCTGCAGCTTGGGCTGAAACCACTCCTTGTAGTGCTTCAGGGTGTGCTCCGAGGTAAGGAACTCTCCTCCGGGGCCGATCTCGTCTATCAGCTCCAGGGCAAGATACTCCGGCTCAGTGTTGATCCCCTTGCCTATCTGCTTGACCATGCCGATGATCTCGTTGTTCATGACCAGGCTTTCCAGAGAGGCGTTGACTCCGCTGTCCAGATAGCCCACGTCGTGGACCAGATTGGCTCCGGAGAGGAAGGCGTAGTACAAGCTGGTGGCAGACTCGATGGCGGCCTGCTCATCCAGTGTCTTGGAGTCCGTGCATCCGCCTGTGGAGAACATGGGCAGCCCCAGCCACTTGGACACGTCAGTGTTTGCCGCGGAGGCCAGAGACAGCTCCGGAGAACCGTAGGAATAGGTGGTGGTCAGCATATCCAGGACAGTGGTCACCCCGCCCATTACCAAAGGCATCCCCGGATTCTTCAGATAGCTCATAACCGAGGCCATCAGGGTTTCCGCCAGGGACTGCACGATCATTCCCGCCAGGCTTGCCGGAGCGGTCGCTCCCGCGCTGGGACAGGGAGTGTACATGCAGGGGATGCCCTTCTCCGCGCTGAACAGCAGCTTCTCGACCGCGCTGCGATCGTTCATCAGCGGAGATATGGGCTCGATGTAGGTGATGAACATGGGGTTGAGCCTGTATTCCTTCTCGTCGCCGCGAAACAGGCTGCACATCCTCCAGAGGTCCTGCAGACCCTCTCCGTCCACGCTGGTCAGGACGTACGGCTTGGTGCAGCCCTCCAGCATGGCCAGACACTGATGGCGATCATAGGTCTGGGTATTGGGCACGTCCTGAACAATGCCGTGGGACATGAAAAAATCCAGGTTGGGCAGATAGTCCACGATTCTTCCGGCGTCGTAAACATCCTTGTACTTAGTCCGCCTTCGTTCTCCGGTCTCCCGATCATAGGTAAAAGGCAGGTCCGACCCGGTTCCGAAATTCACCGTATCCCTGTCCAGCTTAATCTGGTGCTTGCCTGTACGCCCAGAGAGATTGATCTTGCGGGGATGGCACTTGATCGCCTCCTCTATCAGGGACAGGGGTATACGGACCAGATTTCCATCCGTTACCACGGCCTCGCTATTGCGGAAAAGCTCCAGGGCCTCCTCCTGATATACGCGTGCTCCAGTTCGCTGGATCACGTCCAGGGCGGCGGAGTATATCTTCTCTATTTGATCCTCGGACAACACACGAAAATAAGTGCTGTTTTGCACAGTCTGATTGATCTTGGTCATACTGCGACTCCTGCGTATACGTTTCATTGCGGGCCGTTGCCGTCTTAGCCCTTGACCAGCTCCACGGCCTTTTCCGTGCCAATGGAAGCATTGGGGGCGTAGGCGTCAGCCCCGATCTCGTCCGCGAACTCCTCGGATACAGGGGCTCCGCCTATCATTACCTTGACCTGATCCCTGATTCCTGCCTCCTTCAGGGCGTTTATCACCTCGCCCATCTTGGGCATGGTGGTGGTCAACAGGGCGGACAGACCGAGTATCTGCGGCTTGTGTTCCTTGACCGCGTTAATGATGTCTTCAGTCTTCTGGTCGATTCCCATATCTACTACATTAAATCCAGAGCCCTCCATCATCATGCCGGCCAAGTTCTTGTCTATGTCGTGAAGGTCGCCCTGCACTGTGGCCATGACCACAGTGCCTGTACTTGGGCCGCTCCCTTCGGAGAGAAGGGGGCGCAGCTTCTCCATTCCCGCGTGCATGGCCTTGGCGGACCTCAGAACTTCGGGGATGAACATCTCGCATTCCTTGAATTTCTTGCTCACTACATCCATGCCTGCAAACAAACCCTTCTGCAGAATATCCTCCGGATTAGCGTTTTCATCGAGCAGCTCCTGTGTCAGCTTAGAGACTTCCTCAACATTGCCTGCCAACAGCTCATCAGCGATCTTGCCTAGCTTTTCCGCCATAACCATTCCTCCTTTAAAGCATGTTCATTCTTTATTTACTACCCAAGGAAACGAAAACAAAAGAGAAAAATAATGGAATGATACTATGTATCAATATTATGCATACAACAACACAGAAAGAAAGTCAACAAAAATACTAAAGCACTAAAACATTAGATCTATCTCATCCAAAACACATAGAATTTTAACAAAAGAAAGTATGATAATTTATAGCTCGAAAAAGCATCCTATTTCGCTCTTTTAGCAAGAAATCAGGAAGCCGCTTCAATGGATGTGTATTTTTGAGCTAGTATCTTGTCCTGCATTATTTTCCTGAAATCCTGTCCATTCATGACTTGGGCAATATATTCCATGGTGTGCAGGACCTTGTTTTTCTTATTAGCAGCGATCAGGGATCTATAAATCCCTATCTTGCAGGAAGGGCAACTGACCAGCACTTTTGGATTATCCTCGATTTGATTGATCAGATCTTGCAAGCTGTTTATTTTCCGCTTTCTTAGATTGTTGTATACTTTAGGATTGGTCAAGGCACCAAGGCCACTCTCGGCACAACAATAGGGGGAAAAATGAACTTTCTTGTTGAATAGAGCTTCAAGCTGATCCAGGTAGATATAGTTGGCCTCCGCAGGACTCACTCCAGCCATGGCAGTATGGCATGAGGCATGAAATATAAGGCTTTCCTTTTCTACGTCTTTTTGGAAATCCGTTAAATCCAGGTAGGGATACAAAAACTGAAATACATCTTGCAACTCTACTTGTGGAAAAAGATTCTCTTGCAGCTCATAATTTTCTATGGAGGCTCTGCACGTTCCACAGGATGTTACAAGCGCTTTAACATTTAGACCCTGATCAATACACTTGTCCAACAATTGCTGAAAGTACTCTATATTCCTGGCTTGATTGCGCTCGTAGGTTTCCGTGCAACCCGCGGACAAGAGTGGATAGCCGCAACACAGATGATGGTCGGGAAGGACCACGGAAAAGCCGGAATTCAGCAGACTATCTATTGAGGCAAGGGCTATACTGGGGTAGAACAATGCAGACCCGCAGCCCGGAAGATAGATAACTGCGGTGCTACCTTCCTCTGGAGGGTGCTCTGGAGAAAACAGGTTGCCATTGCGCACATCCAGGATCTCGTTAATCTGCCCCAACTCGAGTTTGGGTCCTGGGGCCTGGAAAACAGGGTTTTCCGCTCTGCGTCTCCAGAAAGAGGGCAGAAAACGAATGGCCCTATTCTGAAAGTTCTGTCCCAGGGTAGCAATCTTGGCCACGGTCTCGATCCTTTGGGGCTCCTCTCCCAGGAAACTGAGCATTTTGGATTTGAGACCCCATCCGGCAGGTCCCTCCTCCTCCAAATAGGAACGCATATTGATTGTTACATCTGCGCTGTCTATCTTTACTGGACAAGTAGTCATGCATTTTCCGCAGGCGGTGCAATAGCTCATCAAATCATTTAGCTGGGCCAACAAATGCTGAGATTGCCCGAAGTCCTCGTCTACGCTTCTTGTATAGAGCAGTGCATCGAGCAAAGCGGCCAAGCTGAGATTCTTGTTGCGAGGATGATAGAGCATGCCCTTCTGGGGATAGTACATGGGACATACCTGCTTGCACTTGCCGCATCGAGTGCACACCTGGATATGCTGCAGCTGTTGCGCAAGTTGTTCCTTGTGGGGCATCTCCGAGGAGGAGAAATCGTGCACAAGCGCACTCCAGGAAAAAGTGTAGGGAGATACAGTCAGTTCCTTGCTGGTCAGCTTTTCCGGATTCATTACCCTGTCCGGGTCCACCTTTTCCCTGTATTCGTTCAGGGCTTCAATCTTTTCCGGGGAGAGATAGCCCACCTTGGTTACTCCGATGCCGTGCTCACCGGAAACCTGGCCGCCCAGCTCCAGGGCTTTCTCGAAGATTCTGTCCACCACTTGCTCTGCTTGCCGGTTCATTTCAGCATTGTTGGCATGCACAGGTATATTCACGTGACAGTTGCCGTCTCCGGCATGCATGTGATTGGCTATTTCCAGTCGAGTATCAAACAGATCCTGCTCCAGCTTTTGCAAAGTATTTTTCTGTTGAGGATATCTGCCAAAAAGATCCTGAAAGAAATAATGTATCTGCAAGGCAAAGTCTTGCTCCGCAGGAACGTGTTCTAGTATGTATCCCTCCAATATCTTTTGACAAACTTCTTCCTCCATCTTGATGAAATCATCTTCTCTTTTTATCGCTGGCAATTTTTTGATCTTTTGCAGTGTATTTTTGTAGGCAATAGCCAAGTACTTTAAATTCATGGACTCCAGAAAATCTGAAAAAGCTGGTATCTGCTCTAAGGGAATCACTACGTCTTCGTTTATCTTAAAGCCACTGGTCTTCTTGGAGATGGCGCTCAATCTGTGCCTGTCCTCCCAAAATGATTCAGCCTCTTCTTTATTCTTGGCCACTATTACGTCGACATTGTCGTAATGATCTGCTATGTCCGTTATAGTCCAGGCCGTATCCCTCAATACTCTCTTATTGTTGGAAGCCAACTGGATAAGTAGAACAGATATCGGCTCTCCTTCATATTTGCTAGTTTTCTTTTTGTATTGTATGGCTTTTACGTACTT
>CAYSPQ010000092.1:0-6573 GCA_964432965.1 uncultured Desulfohalobiaceae bacterium | reverse complement strand
GGAGCCCGTGCTCGAATACCTGCAGGAGCTGCGCTTCAGCGGGGAGGATATCGATTATCTTCGCTCCCTGAGCATGTTCCGGGAATCCTTTCTGGACTGGCTGCGCGGCTTCCGCTTCAGCGGGGATGTATACGCGGTTCCCGAGGGGACCGTGGTCTTCCCCAACGAGCCCATCCTGGAGGTGGAAGCACCCATAGGCGAGGCCCAGTTACTGGAGACCCTGCTCTTGAACAGGATACACTTCTGCACCCTGGCCGCCAGCAAGGCGGCTAGGGTAACTACCGCAGCTCGGGGCCGCAGGGTGATAGACTTTGGTTTTCGGCGCATGCACGGGTTGGACGCCGGGGTGCAGGCCGCCAGATCCTTTGCCATAGCCGGAGTTGCAGCCACCAGCAATGTCTATGCCGGCTCCGTTCTGGGCATTCCGGTAACCGGAACCATGGCCCACAGCTACATCCAGGCTCACGGGAACGAAATGCAGGCCTTCCGAAACTTCGCTTCCATCTACCCCCAAACCGTGCTGCTCATCGACACCTACGACATCCTGGAAGGGGTGCGCAACGTCATCCGTTTATCCCGGGAGCTGGGCGAGGAGTTTGCCATCCAGGGAGTGCGGGTGGACTCCAATGATCTCCACCGCACCACCCGAAAAATTCGGAGTATGCTGGACGAGGCCGGATTGGAGCACCTGAGGATCGTGGTCAGCGGCAGCATGGACGAAGAGGGCATCGCCGAGCTCGTTTCCGGAGGAGCGCCGGTGGACGGCTTCGGTGTGGGCACCAGAATGGGGGTGTCCAACGACTCCCCCTATTTGGACCTGGTATACAAGCTAACCGAATACGCCGGAAAGGGGCGTTTGAAATCCTCGCCCGGAAAATCGACTCTCCCGGGAAAGAAGCAGGTGTACCGTGAAAGGAAAGGGGGGGTCTATAGTGGGGATATAATATGCCATCGTGACGAGGAATACCCGGGAATACCGCTTCTGCAAAAAGTCATGGACGATGGCCGAATCCTGGATTCAGCCAGGGAAAACCTGGAAACCATTAAGTCCAGGTGCAACCTGGAGCTGCAACTCCTTCCGGAAAAAATCCGCGCCCTGGAACCTGCCAACCAGCCCTATCCGGTCAGTGTGAGCCCCGGCCTGGAAAAGGAACAACAGCGACTCCTGAGTGAACACTCTGCCTGATTGTGTATCACAACTCCTTGCCCGAGGTGCGCACCGCCTCGTACACGTTTTCCGAACTGCTAAGCTTCTGCAGGGCCTGATACAGATGCGCCGAGTCGTTGACCTCTAGATTGAAGATCAATTCTGTCTTGCCCTCCACATCCGAGCTGAAATGCCCTGAACGGATATTGACCCCCTCCTTGAGCAGCAGATTGCTCACCTCGGCAAGAACCCCTTTGCGGTTCTTGCAGATCAGCTTGGCGGTGGCCGGAAAGACCTCCTTGCGCTCCTCCGTGGCCCAGGACACCTCCAGGAACCTGGAGGAATCCGACTGCTGCGCGTTGGGGCATTCCGAGGTATGCACCACAACCCCGCGGCCGCGACTGATATAGCCCACAATGGGATCCCCCGGGACCGGCTGACAGCATTTGGCAAAGCGGATCAGGACATTCTCCGCTCCCTTGACCCTTATGCCGTCCTCGGGTGACTTCTTTTGAGACCATTTCTTCCGGCCCTTTTGCTCCTCCTTCTGTTCCTCCCTGGATTCCTTGCCTTTACTCTCCTTGCCCGATTTTGCGGCTGACTCCGAGGATTCCGCCGACTTTTCCCTGGGGAGCAGGCGATGCAGAACCTGCTTGGGGGTCAGCTTGGCATAACCCACTGCGGAGAAAAGGTCCTCCGCGCTCTTGTAGCTGAACTCCTCGGCCACCTTTTCCAGCCTGCCCGACTTCATTTCCCGGTTGAAGTTTATGTTCAGGCGGCGACCCTCCTTCTCCAGCATCTCCTTGGCCAGGGATATGCTGTATTCCCTTTCCTCGGTCCGGATCCAGTGCCTGATCTTGCCCCTGGCCTTGGCTGTCTTGACAAATTTCAGCCAATCCCGGCTGGGCTTGTGGTTGCCGCTGGTGATTATCTCCACCGTGTCTCCATTGGAGAGCTGCGAATCCAGGGGAACCAGCTTGCCGTTGACCTTGGCTCCGGAGCACTGGTTGCCCACCTCGGTATGAATGGAATAAGCGAAGTCCACCGGAGTAGCGCCTATGGGCAGCTCTATGACCTCTCCCCTGGGAGTGAAGACGTAGACCTCGTCCTGGAACAGGTCCACCTTGAGCGAGCTCATGAACTCCCGGGGATCCTGCATGTCGTGCTCCCAGTCCAGAATGCGCCGGATCCAGCTGAAGCGCTGCTCGTCGCTGGGAACAATGGCCGGCCCCTCCTTGTACTTCCAGTGCGCTGCTACTCCGTCTTCCGCAATGCGGTGCATCTCCTCGGTCCGAATCTGGATCTCTATGTGCTCGCCCTCCGGGCCAACCACTGTGGTATGCAGGCTCTGGTACATATTGGCCTTGGGCATGGAGATATAATCCTTGAACCGTCCCGGAACCGGCTTCCACATGGAGTGAATCAAGCCCAGAACCGCGTAGCAGTCGCGTATGCTCTGCACTATCACCCGGAAAGCGATCAGGTCGTAGACCTGGTCCAGAGTGAGATTTTGCCGCTGCATCTTCTTGTAGATGCTGTAAATGTGCTTCTGCCTGCCCCTTACCCAACCCTGAATCTGGTTCTGGTCCAAAAGCTGCTGCAGGGAGCCGACCACATTGTCAATATATTGCTGACCCAAAGTCTTGTGCTGCTTTATCCCCTGCTCGATTCGGTTGTACATGTCCGGCTTCAAGTGCTTGAGACTGTAGTCATCCAGCTCGGTCTTTATCCTGTACAGTCCCAGGCGATGGGCTATTGGAGAGTAGATGTCCAGTGTCTCCTGGGCGATAAGACGCCGCTTGATCAGCTGCTGGTGATCCAGGGTGCTTATGTTGTGCAGCCTGTCCGCAAGCTTGACCAGAACCACCCGGATATCCCGGGCCATGGCCAGGATCATTTTGCGGATATTCTCCGCCTTCGCCTCCTCCTTGGAGTTGAACGTCACCTGGCCAATCTTGGTTACTCCGTCCACTATTTCCGCTACTTCCTCGCCGAAGTGATCCTGGAGGTCGGACTTTTCCACATCCGTATCCTCCAGGGTGTCATGCAGCAGTCCGCTGACGATGGTGGAAGTGTCCAAACGCATCTGGGCTAGATAAAGGGCCACCCTCAAGGGATGGGACAGATACGATTCTCCGGAAAGTCGGACCTGTCCGGAGTGCTTGGCAGCAGCAAACACGTATGCCTTCTGGATCAGGGCTTGATCCGGGCTGCTAAGATACTCCGAAGCGGTCTCCAGGATATCGTTTATACGGATAATCCTGCTCCGCTCCTGCTCCTTGTTCGCGGGAGCCGATCCATCCTCTACCTTGGTCTTTTCCGTCATAATCATCCGTCGTTTTCGAGTCTTGTTTGCCGTCCCCCCATTGCTCGGCAAGCAGAAAAACTAATTGCAACCTGCTTCGTTTCTTCTTTCCCTAAAGGAAAGGATCGTTGGGTTGCAGCGCCACATTTTCTGCAAAAAAGAAACCAGACAGGTCCTTGAATACTTAAGCTTATCTTTTGCTTGTTGTTAAACAGATGATAAACACTCTTCCGGCAAAAAACAAGGCAAAGCTGGCCAGAAGCCCAGCAAAAAGGAAGCTGACGACAAAAGCAGTAAAAAGCCGTAAATTTTTCTCGGCATCCCTTGTCAAAACAAGCAAAATGCATTAATAATGTCATTTGGTCTTAAATTAGCGCTGTCAACCCCCTAGGGGAAAATCTTGCTTATCAGGTGACAAGCAGTTCAAACAAGGCTTCAACTTTAGACACAGGTCGATAGGAAAAGATTTTCAATACCCTATAAAAGAGCAGGCCTAACTAGAGGTGTTTTTTCAGAAGAATCTATTCCTAGCAAATTTCTCGGGCTTGAGGCAAAGAAGCAAACAAAGGGATTGAGGATAAGGCTCCCCGGCCGGGGAGGAACAAGCTGTTATCCGGCAAGAAAGATGCCGGCCTGGAGCTTGAGCCCTTGAGCAGCAGAGCTTTTCTGCTTGCTTCTGCAGCATGAAAAAACTAGTGGCAAAAACAAGACTCGGAAGCTCTTGGGTTGAAACAAACTTCAACCTCTTGTCGCAATCCCCGCCATCTCCGCACAACGCTCACTAGACGCCCTTGACGATTTATGGCTCTGAGATTGCTTCCCCGAAGCAACTCGCCCCACGCATAGTATCGCAAAGGCAAGACAAGCGCAGGATTGCTCTTGCAGCTCGATCCCTCAATTTCCCTCTCTCCCTGGAAGCGCTGCGCAATAGACAAGGAGCGGAAAGAGACAGAAATATTTTTTGCAACTACTATAAACCCTGAAAGGCATTGGACCGATTAGTTCGGAACAAGGAGAAAGCACCGTGTTCTACGATGTTGAGCAAACCCCTCAATTAAACGAGGCAAACTTGCAATCCACCGACGAGTCCCGCGTAATGGAAATCATAAACGAATTCCTGCGGGACAGCGTGCCCGAGCATATCCTGGAGTTCTCCCACGAGCTTCTTTCCCAGCAGGGCCTGGACAAAATGGATCTAAAGAAACGGGATACCTACTGGGATATAGACAGCAAGATCCAGGGGGACGAATTCCAGATCTACACTCCGGAGATCGGGATCAACCTGAGCGAAGAATCAATCAATTATTTCTGCAACTGCCCAGACTCCTTCTCCGGAGTTTGCCCCCACGTGGGAGCGACCGTTCTTTATCTGCGCTCCACTCTCCAGGACCAGGGGGAAATGCAGAATCTCACCCCGCGCACAGACTGGAGGCACAGCTTTCGCAACTTATTTACCAGCCCCCCGGAACCCGAGCCTGGGTATACCTATCTCCTTTTCCGCTTCTACCCCGAGCCGGACAGGCTCTCCGTGGAAGCCTACCGCGTGAGGCAAAATAAATCAGGTCTGTCCAAGATCCAGACCCCGGTAAGCTTTGAGCAACTGATCAAGCACCCGGAATGGTGCGAGCTCTCACCTGATCTGCCCCAGGTGGCCTACCAGGTAGGCCAGCACATGGACTACCTGGGACAAAGAATGGAGCTCCCTCCCGGATTGATCAATTGGTTCCTGTGGTCCATTCGAAACGAGCATTTTCTCTTTCTGCAGGACACGGACAAGCCCTTGAGCATAGAGACCCAAACCCTGCGCTGTCAGCTAAAGCCCAGCATCTCGGAGCAGGGCCTGAGCTTTGAACTGCTCATTTGCCAGGACGGGAAGACGCCAACATCCATAACCGGCGAAGACGTCTACTTCTACGGCAACATGCCCCTGTGGATACTGTGGAGGAACAAGTTTCACCCCGTTCTCACCTCCCTGGACAGCAGGATAATCCAGCATCTGGTCAAGGATCCGCCTTTGGTCCCCCATTCCGAGATTTCCGAGTTCCTGGACAGGGTATGGACCAAGATCCCCAGCTCCAGCCTCTACGGGGAGGAGGATTTCCTGGAGCGGATGAAGCCCGTTTTCGTGCCCGCCAGATACAATCCCAAACTGTTCCTCAACGAAGAGGGGAGCCTCCTGACCCTGGAGATCCAAAACATTTACGAGACCGAGCACGGGGAAATCCAGTTGGACGGCCCCCATCCGGAGCTTCAGACGGGAAGCTATCAGTTCGAGGGCAAGTCCTTCCTTCTTCGCCGGGAACGGGAAAAGGAAGAAGGACTGCTCAACGAGCTGAGCGAGATGAACTTCCAGTCCAGAAACAACGCCATATGGTTCCTGGAGCCGGAAGAGGCCATAACATTCCTTCTGGACTCCTATCCCGATCTGGTAGCCAAGTACCGGGTCTACGGGGAAAAGAACCTTTCCCGCTACAAGGTCCGGCACGGCAGCCCCAAGGTGGTTGCCAATGTGGAGGAGGACCAGGAGGAAGAGGGCTGGTTCGATCTGAACATCAATGTGGAGTACGAGGACCTATCCGTACCCATTGAGAAGATCTGGAAGGCATGGATTCAGGGCAAGCGATATGTGCAGCTGAAGGACGGCTCCTACACCAACCTTCCCGATAGCTGGCTACGGAAGCTGCAGCACAAGCTGCGCACATTGGGCATGGATCCGGAAAAGCCTCCCAAGAAGAAGTACAAGAAATTCGAGGCCCCTTCCATAGAAAAGCTTATCGAGGACGTGCCCAAAGCCAGGACGGACTCCTTCTGGGATCGGCTCAACTCCAAGATAAACGACTTCAAGCAGATAGAGCAGATAGAGCAGCCGCAAGGGCTGCAGGCCACTCTGCGCCCGTACCAGGTGGAAGGCTTGAGCTTTCTCAACTTCCTCAAGGAATACGGCTTCGGCGGGATACTGGCGGACGAGATGGGGCTGGGCAAAACACTGCAGGTGCTGGCCCTGCTGCAGCACATGAAGGAAAAGGGAGAATGCGGGACCAACCTCATCGTGGTCCCCACCTCGGTGTTGCCCAACTGGCAAAAAGAGACGGAGAAGTTCCTGCCCGAGATGCGGCAGCTG
>CAYSPQ010000091.1:0-6593 GCA_964432965.1 uncultured Desulfohalobiaceae bacterium | reverse complement strand
AGCCGGCCACCGGAGCAAGGAGCGGATATCGTGGTGCACTCCCTGACCAAGTTCTGTGGCGGTCACGGAACAAGCATAGGAGGGGCCATAGTGGATGGAGGCAAGTTCGACTGGACCGCTACGGATGCCTTTCCCATGTTCACCAGGCCAGACCCCTCCTATCACAATCTGATCTGGACCGAAGCCGTGGGCAAAGCCGCATACATCATCCGGGCCAGAACCATTCTTTTGCGCGATACAGGAGCCTGCCTCTCCCCGTTCAACAGCTTCCTCTTCCTGCAGGGTATGGAGACGCTCGCCCTGCGGATGCAAAAACACTGCGACAACGCCATGGCGGTGGCCGAACACCTTCGGGAGCACCCCGCTGTCAACTGGGTCCTCTACCCCGGGCTGCCGGATCATCCCACCCATACCCAGGCCAACAGATATATGCACCACGGATACGGCGGACTGGTGGGCTTCGGAATAAAAGGGGGAAGCGAGGCGGGCAGGAAGTTCATCGAAAACCTGCGCTTGTTCACCCATCTAGCCAACATCGGAGATGCCAGGAGCCTGGCCATACACCCGGCTTCCACCACCCATTCCCAGCTTACCCCGCAGGAACAGGAGCGCTCAGGCATCTCGCCCGATTTTGTGCGGCTATCCGTTGGGATCGAACACATAGAGGACATCCTGAGCGACATAGACCAAGCCCTGGAGGCAATCCGCTGAGATGCGTTCCAGCCAGGAATCCGTGGGCATTGTGGAAAAGAAATACTTTCACTTTGCCCATCCACCTCAAGAAATGGAATTCGAGTGCGGGCAAAGGCTCGGCCCCCTTACTCTGGCCTATGAAACCTACGTCCAATTGAAACGGGACCGAAGCAACGCCGTACTGGTGCTGCACGCTCTCACCGGGGACTCCCACGCCGCGGGCTACTACACCCCACAGGACCAAAAGCCGGGCTGGTGGGACACCATGATCGGTCCGGGCAAGGGTCTGGACACCTCCAAGTACTTTGTCCTGTGTTCCAACGTGCTGGGAGGCTGCATGGGCTCCACCGGCCCGGCCTCCATCAATCCGGAAACCGGCAAGCCCTACGGACTCAGCTTTCCCATGCTCACCATAGGGGATATGGTCCGGGCCCAAAAGAGCCTGGTGAATTACCTGGGGATCGAGAAGCTCCTGGCGGTCATCGGTGGCTCCATGGGCGGAATGCAGGTGCTGGAGTGGTCGGTGCGCTACCCGGAGATGGTGCGCTCGGCCATACCCGTAGCCACTACCACCAAGCATTCGGCCATGGCCATCGCCTTTAACGAGATTTCCAGGCAGGCCATAATGCACGATCCGCGCTGGCACCACGGGGACTACTACGAGCGAGGGGAATCCCCGGACCACGGGCTGGCCGTGGGTCGCATGATCGGGCACGTGACCTATCTCTCGGACACTGCCCTGCGCAAGAAGTTCGACCGCAAGGTGCAAAAGGGGCAGGAATACGAAGGGGATCTCTACTCCGACTTCCAGGTAAGCAGCTATCTCCGCTACCAGGGGAGGAAGTTCGTCAACCGCTTCGATGCCAACTCCCTGCTTTACCTGACCCGGGCCTCGGACACCTTCGACCTGGAGCAAAGCCATGGAGAGGGATCATTGGTGCGGGCCTTCTCCAAGGCCAAGTGCAAGTACCTTGTGCTCTCCTTCTCCTCGGACTGGCTCTATCCCACCCATCAGTCACAGGCCATGGTCAAGGCCATGAAGAAGAATCACCTTATGGTCAATTTCTGCGAGATCAAGTTCGACTACGGGCACGACTCCTTTCTGGTGCACAATCCCAAGCAAGCAGCCCTGGTTTCCGGCTTCCTGGACCAGGTCTACCAGGAAAGCTGCTAGGGCCGTGCCCTGGCTGGAGCAGGCAAGGCATGCAGGCTGTTGGACTGCAAACAGGGACAAGAAGAAGAGTTAGTCCAGGCTAGACCGGACTACCTCTAACCCTCCCGGGAAGACCACATGTTCGTACAGGTTGTAAGGCATCCCATGAAGCAAATGGGACAAAACTAAGGGCAGTGCGGGCGACTGGCATGCGCTTTGACCTGCAAACCATAGCCTCCTGGATAAAGCCCCGCAGCAGGATTCTGGACCTGGGCTGCGGCTCCGGGGAGCTGCTCAGCTATCTGCACCGGGAAAAAGGCGTTGAGGGCACGGGGATAGAGATCGATGAAGACGAGGTCTCCCAGGCTATCCTGAACGGGGCCAATGTGATCCACGGCGACATCCACGAGGAGATCAGGGACTATCCTTCCCACGCCTTCGACTACGTAATCCTCAGCCAGACCCTGCAGCAGGTTCTGAAGCCCGCCTTTCTGCTGCACGAAATGCTGCGCGTGGGCTCCATGGGAGTGGTGAGCTTCCCCAACTTCAGCTTCATCCGAAACAGGACCTTCCTGCTTTTCAGGGGCAGGGCCCCCATTTCCCGGGACCTGCCCTATGAATGGTATGACACACCCAATATACGCATCATCACCCTCAAGGATTTCCATCGCTTCTGCCGCATCTTCGACTTCTCCATACTCAAATACACTGCGATTCGCTCCAGCTACGACAACAAAGGAACCAAGGTCAGGATTCTCCCCAACCTGTTCGCCTCCTACGGGATCTACCTTCTGAGCAGAAAGGGGCTCAAGGAATAGGTACAGCGAGAGGGTTTCAGGCCGTAACCTGCTGGCCATTCCCCAATTTTAACCGCTTGCTGGACCATTAGAAGCTCAAAGTCAGTTGCACCCTGTTATCCCCTCCCCGGGTTTCCCCATCTAGGCTTCACAGTTCCCCGGGCACTGTCTTTCGCTTCCCCGAGGTCTGCATCAGACAAAAACCGCAGGCTCGTAGCTGTATAGCTCCTGCAGGTCTTGGCCTTGGAACTGGTTTCGGGCCATCCGGTAAGGGGTCAGGGGTTCCAGTCCGATCCCGAAGCTCTGATAGAAGAGCTCCAGGAACAGAGCCTTGATCTTGGCCTGGCCCGCGACCAGGTATACTATGTCGCTTCGAGCGTCCCAGACCACATCGAAAATCGCAGGCACGGGTAGCGTCCGGCTCAACAACTCCAGCCGAACCCTTTCCCGCAGCTCATTCTTTTGCTCCCGGGAAACGAACTTGCCGCCGTTTTGCTCCACCTTCTCCTGAAGTTGATTGAGGGCGATCCGGTAGTGCTTTTTGTAAACAGCCGCAGAGATGCGGCGCGTGTCCAGCCTGAGGGCAAAAGCAGCATAACTCCCCTTGAAGGGCGAACTGGATTCCCACTGCGTATCCAGCATGTCCTCAATGTTCACCCATCCGTAGCCCCTTTCCTGGGAGGAGTCCTCGATCTCGCGGAATCGGTTCTGCCGCAAGAGCTCCAGCAGATTGCTCCACACCTGCGTGGGCAATTTCTCTGCGAGCTGGAAACGATATAGGCTGCAACTGGCGGAGAAAAATCCCATCCCTGCCTCCCTTTATCCGGCAATTGACTGCACTGGAATAAAACATATATCTTCTCAAACAAAATAGGACCAGACTCACTGATCCCAGAGGAGCAAAACAGCAGGAAAGGCTTATGAAACCAGGATACTTGGCTTACAGCCTGGACGAGCTTCAGGGCCGGGCCCAGAAGGCCCTGCACGTCCTTGAGTCCTGCCGGCTTTGTCCGCGCCGTTGTGAAATAAATAGATTAGAGGGCAAAACAGGAGTCTGTCAAACTGGCAGGTGGGCTCCTGTGGCCTCCTATCACCTGCATTTTGGAGAGGAAAATCCGCTGGTGGGTGACAGCGGCTCCGGAACCATCTTCTTCGCCGGCTGCAACCTAGGATGCGATTTCTGCCAGAACCACGAAATCAGTCACAACACCTTGGATGCACCAGAAGCAGAACCCCGGCAGATAGCCGCCCTAATGCTGGAGCTGCAACGCATGGGCGCCTTGAACATCAATTTCGTCACCCCCACGCACGTAGTGCCGCAAATCTTGGAGGCTCTGCTCTATGCGGTGCAGGAAGGACTCCGTCTGCCCCTGGTCTACAACTGCGGAGGTTACGAGGAAGTGGACACTCTGGGCCTTTTGGAAGGTATTGTGGACATCTACATGCCGGATCTTAAATTCAGCCATCCAGAGGTAGCCAAACGTCTAGCCCGGGCGGAAGACTATCCGGAAAAGGCAAAGTCGGCAGTCAAGGAAATGCACCGCCAGGTAGGGGATCTGCAAAAAAACGATCGAGGTGAGGCCCTAAGAGGCCTGATCGTGCGACATCTACTCCTGCCCGGAGATCTTGCCGGCACCCGGGACTGGCTCGAGTTCCTCTCCCGCGAGGTCTCCACCGGAACTTATATCAACCTTATGGGGCAATATCATCCCAGTGGAGAGGCCAGAAGGCACCCCGATCTGTGTTCCACAATCAGTGAAAAGGATATGGAACAGGCCCGCCAGGAAGCCCTTGGGCTGGGCTTGAAGCGCCTGGAACCCCGCGAAAGACCAAGCCTCAGGGCCCTGCTCAAACGGCTGTGAACAGGCCGCTGTATAACGAGCCGCAACTTTGCATGCCGGCCCTGCCCAAACAAAAACCCTCATGCTTGCGCTGGCGCAGGCATGAAGAAGATTTCCATCCAGGCAGTGCGGACTCAGGAAAAAAGCTCCCGGTGCAGGGAGAAAACGTTGTCCAGGGGGACTGTGTGCGAGCCCGGTCCCTCCTTCTCCCCGGGACAAAACACTGGGGAAAACCCCAGCTGACGAGCCTGGCGAAGACGGCTCTCCTGAGCCACCACCGGACGGATCTGCCCGCTGAGATCCACTTCCCCCCAGAACACCGCCTTGCCGGGCAGGGGACGATCATAATACGAAGACAGCACAGCGGCCATAATTCCCAGATCCAGGGCAGGCTCCTCCAGACGCAGGCCACCGCCGATGCGGGCATATAGGTCAACACCGGCCAGATCCAGGTGCAGCTTCTTCTCCATAAGGGCCAGAAGCAGATGCAGCCGATTGCTGTCAAAGCCCAGCGCAGTCCTGCGGGGAGTTCCCAGAAAGCTCCTGCTGGCCAGGGCCTGGACCTCGATTGCGAAGGACCTCTGCCCTTCCTGGGCCATGACCACTGCGGTACCGGACAAGGAGGGATCTCGGGCCTGAAGGAAGAAAGTCGAGGGGTCGCGCACTATGTGCAGGCCCTGATGCACCATGGAGAGCACCAGAAGATTACCCGTGGGACCGAAGCGGTTCTTAACCACACGCAGCATTCTGTATTTTTGCTGCTTGTCGCCCTCCATGTAGAGCACAGTATCCACCATGTGCTCCAGCAGCTTGGGACCGGCTATCTGCCCTTCCTTGGTCACATGCCCCAACAGAATAAGGGTGGTTTTAGTGCCCTTTACCGCATCCATGAGCGCCGAGGCGCAAGTCCTGACCTGGCTGACGCTGCCCGCAGCTCCGTCGATCTCCGAGGAGGCTAGGGTCTGGATGGAATCCACCAGGAGAAGATCCGGCGCCCCGTCCTGGGAAACAACTCGGAGCGCGTCCTCCAGCCTCGTGGTGTGCAGAGCCCTTATTCCCGAGCCGAGAACATCGAGCCGCTCGGCCCTCTGGCGGATCTGGGACAGGGACTCCTCACCGGTGACGTAGACAGCGCTTTTTCCCTGTCTACAGAAACCTCCCAGGAGCTGCAGAACAAAGGTCGATTTACCTACTCCGGGATCGCCCCCCAAAAGCAGGACCGACCCCGGCACCAACCCTTCGCCCAGCAGTGTGTCCACCGGCCCGGATCCGGTAGCCACCGGCTGCTGATCCTTTTGCCCCACCTCCTCCAGCGGGTAGGGAAAAGCTCCGTCTTCACTTCTGTCGCTATCAAGAGGGGATGCCTCTTTGCCCCTTACTTCCTGCAGACTGCCCCAGGAGCCGCAATGCGGGCACTGCCCCATCCACTGGGACTGATACGTCCCGCAACTTTGGCAGCAGTAGCGAGTCTTGCTCTTGCTCCTGGCCATAGAGGCTCCTGCAGCTCTATTCCTTGTAGGGCAAACACATTAGTCCTTTTACAGGAAGATGTGCTTGCCCAGTTCATTCACCCTACAAAAATCGCACGGCTAAAAGCATGAATTCTGGCATTGTCAGCATAACCACCCGGGATTTCCGTTTACATTTACAAGATCCCTTGTGCCCTGCAAAGCCGTAGCGGAAAGCAACAGGAATTTAGGACTGATCGCCCTGTTCTCCGAGGAACTCGACTTCATAGATCCCTGGCAGGCGCCGATATTTTTGCGCATAATCCAGGCCGCAGCCCACCAGGAAGCCGCTGTTGACCAAGAAGCCGGTAAAGTCCGGATCTGCTTCCGGGTTGCGCCTCTCCAGCTTGTGGATTAGGGAGCAAACCCTGATACTGGAGGGATCCCTCTCCGCGAAAACCTTGTGCAAAAAGCTAACAGTCAGACCGGTATCCACTATATCCTCCACAATGAGCACATGCCTGCCCTGTACCGAGCCCTCCACATCCTTGGAGAAGGATATCTCCCCTGAGCTGCACGATTTGTCTCCGTAACTCGCCAGCCTGACGAAGTCGATCTCCGGCTCGAGCTCCAACCTGCGCAGAAGATCTGCGAAAAAGAC
>CAYSPQ010000090.1:0-6594 GCA_964432965.1 uncultured Desulfohalobiaceae bacterium | reverse complement strand
TTTCCGCCTCCAGCAGGCTTTCCCCGTCCCGGTCCGGGCCCAGAAGATGCAAATCTCCACCGCAGGCGCGCAGCATTTCCAGGGAGTGCCCGCCCAGCCCTACCGTCCCGTCCAGATAGCGCCCGCCGGGCTCCAGGCGCAGGAATTCGAGCACTTGCTGCAGGAGTACCGGCTCATGACCTTGCAAGAATCATCCCAGGATTTGTGGTTTTCCCCTTTTTTTCCTTTCCGGGCCTGGAGATCACAATCAAAGGTAGAGCTCGAAACCCGTGCCGGAGAGCTCATCCATGACCTGCTCGAAATTTTGTTCCGTCTCCTCCATTTGACCCATAAACCGCTGCTGGTCCCAGATCTCGAACTTTTTGCCCACCCCGGCCAGGACCACTTCCCTGTTCAGTTTTGCGTATTGGCGAAGGTGGGGCGGAACAAGGATGCGACCCTGCTTGTCCGGATGCACCTCTGTAGCCCCGGCTATGAAGAAACGCTGAAAATTGCGCACGCTCCTGTTTACCAGATTGGCCTTGTAGAAGCTCTCCTCGATCTCCTGCCACACCGGAAGTGGATATGCGGCCACGCACCCGTCGAAATTGGTCAGCATGATCCGCCCTCCGGAATCATAATTCAAGGCCACCTCTTTGAATTCCGGAGGAAGCATGAGCCTTGCCTTGTCGTCCAGGCTTCTGTAGGCGTGACCACGAAACATGCAATTATACTCCACTGGTTACCACTTATTACCACCAACATGCAATCCCTTAAACAACAAGTCAAGCTCAAATTGCAATTAACATGGTCAAAAAATATGGAATCGAAGGATCGAATCAAATTCAATACCCGGCAACAAGGATTTTCCTTCAGCACTAGAGAGAAGCTGATTCAGCGGAAATATTTAAAAGACTGGAATTTCTTTTACGGGAGTGTTTGTCCTTGGGAAAGAGGGGCGGAAACAGCTTAAACCAGTTGGTTATGCTATATGCGGGCAAGAAGGGAAGGGGTTGATTCAGGAGGTGGAATAAAGTGGGAGACAGGTAGGCTCCCTGGGAGCTTGGAAGATGCATCTGCAAAAAATCGAAATGTGGACTTTACTTTTCAGCAGCATGAACGTAACTTATTAATTTTTCTGCCTGCCCCGTGAACCAACTCTGAGAGAGTTCCCGAAGTTTACACGGTTAAACCCCTGGCCCGTTAAACCCCTGGCCCGTTAAACCTTCTTGAATTTAACTGGGCTTCTTTTGTTTAACTGGGGGGTTCACTGGGGTCTTCCAATACACCGGGGTGAAACCTTGTCTTTGTTTCACTGGGGACATCCGTCCTCTGTCTCCTGTCATCTGCGCCTGCAAAAAAGACTTTTTGCAGGCGCATCCTGGAAGGCTCAGTCAAAATCCGCAAGCAGGCTACCCACATGGAGCCCTGGAGACAGGACCACCTGACTGTAGTCGTTGCGCAGCCTCCAGACCGCCTGCTGCAGCTGATCCGTGGTAATGCCGTTGCGCATGGCTGTATAGGCCTCAATAAAAGCGGCAATACTGTCGCAGACCTTGAGCAGCTCTCCATCCTTGGGATCGTACTCGTCCCGGTTGTAGGACTGCTGCAACAGCTCCCGGCTCACTTCCTTGACCTCTCCCTCCAGACGCACTGTTGCCACGAACTCGGAGCCCACGTCCGTGCCCAGGAAGTAGGACAGCCTGTAGGCGACCTCCTCGTATCCTCCCTCCTGAAGCAGGGCAAAAACCCTTCGTCTGAGCTCCTTGTCCTCGTATTCCTTTATTAGGTCCCCTATCCTTTGCACCGAGCGCTTTACCGGGGAGATGATATCCCTGGTGAGCAACTCGGGCAGATCGTGAAACAAGGCGGCAAAAAAGTTGTTCTGCCTCTGTACGGGGCTGGCTCCAGTAGCCAGGCTGAAGAAGTAGGCATAACAGGCCACGATGAAGAGATGGCCCAACACCGAGGTCTCCGGGATGCGAGGCGTCTGGGACCATCTTTTCTGAAAGCGCAGTTGTCCGCACTGATGGAAGAATCTTTTCAAGGCGTCGGGCCTGTCTGCTATCAGCTGCTCCACTCCCGGGACCTCGCTGTGCTCCTCAAGGGAGTGGACAAAGTTGCGCCTGATCTCCTCCAGTTCCTCATCCCAGGGGTTGATCCTTTCGATGAGGCTGAATTCCCACTGGCTGGCGTACAAATGGGAGGCGGACAGTATCCGCTTGGCGGCCGTATCCGGGGGGTCATTCAGAAAATAGTCCTTGAGTCTTTGCCAAAAACCTTCTCCCAGGGACTCCACCCTGGGCTCGAGCTGTTCCAGCACCCATTCCGTGAGTTGGCGATAGTGCAAGGGATTGGACTTTATCTGATAGAATATGGGAGGCTTGATATCGGTTATGACAAGCCGGTAAAGATATTCGAAGATTCCGCCCTCTATCACCTCTTCGCCCAGCTTTATCCTGTCCTGTCGAGGCATCCCCCTGCTTTGGAAAAGATACAGGATCCAGGCCAGCATCATTTTGTGTGCCTGCTTGTCCACCTCCCAGAATTCCACCGGTCTGAGCTTGTCGTTCCAGCGCTTCATGAAGGACCCGGCAAAAATGAGCTGGAGCAGACTCTTGCGAATAAAGGACACGCCCTGCCTCCGTTCGTTTATTCCTTCACTGTTGTTGCCCTGCCTGAACAGAGCCCGGCAGCCCTGTGCATCCCCGGAGTCTGCACAGCAGGTGGCGGTTTGCTTCCGTCCACGAGCAATCCGCTTGACAGAGGAGAACATGCGGTATATATTACTTTTTCTAATTTTTGCCAAGGGGATGAGCAGATGAATACGTTCACCACCTATAATCTGACTACCCGTACACGCCAGAGGAATTGGTACATCGTGGATGCGCGGGATCAGATACTGGGGCGCCTGGCCGCCCGGATCGCCACCAAGTTGCGGGGCAAGGACAAGCCGGAGTTCACACCCCATGTGGATAGCGGAGACTTCGTCGTAGTCATCAATGCGGACAAGATCAAGACCACGGGAAACAAGATGGATCAAAAAATCTATTATCGCCACTCCGGATACCCCGGTGGTCTGAAGCAGAGGAGCCTGCGCACCATGCTCCAGCACAAGCCGGAAAGGGCCCTGTACTACGCAGTAAAGGGCATGCTGCCCAAGAACAGGCTGGCCAGGGCGCAGATGAAGAAACTCAAGGTTTACGCCGGGTCCGAGCACCCACATCAGGCCCAGCAACCGGAGCCTCTTCAGGTGGAAACCCAAGGAGTTCGGAGATAATCGCCATGAGCAGCAATTTCTACTACGGCACGGGCAGGAGAAAGTCGGCTGTAGCGCGAACCAGGATGATCGAAGGCAGCGGACGTATAGTGGTGAACGAAAGGGAGCTGGACAACTACTTCCCCCGGGAGACCCTGCGCATGATAATACGCCAGCCCCTGCGCCACGTGAACATGCAGGACAAGCTCGACATTTACATCACCGTGGACGGCGGCGGCCTGTCCGGCCAGGCCCAAGCCATTCGCCACGGAATAAGCAGGGCCCTGCTGGAATACGACCCCGATATGAAGAAGGGGCTAAAGGATGCAGGTTTCCTGACCCGGGACGCCAGAGTCAAGGAGAGAAAGAAGTACGGCCAGCCTGGCGCACGCGCCAAGCCCCAGTACTCCAAGCGCTAGCTGCCAACGGGAAAGCCCTCCCCCAGAGGGGAGCGTTCTGCGCATTAAGCAGCTCTGCGTTACCGCAATACACAGAAGTTACCTTGGCAAGACGCAACCCCTAAACTTAAAAAATGTATTGCCATCTTTCCCCAGCAACCCTGACCATTTCCTGCTTAAGCGCGCGGCGCTCATCCAGCAAACACGCCGCGCGCTAAATCCCTTCTTTTTTGTGCCATGCCTGCAGTTCGGCCCAGATTAATCTATGCAGACAGCCAGGGCCAGATCTACGATCATCCCGAGTTGTACATGCTCTGCCGCAAAGGCGAGAAGTGGGAGCTTCCCGGTCCCAGGGACCTCATTCCCCTTCCCCGGGGAAGCGATATCTTTCTCCTGCCCGGCAGAAACGCCCTGGGAATGAATCCGAAAAGCGGGGATCTGGAATACCTGGAAGCGCCTGCAGTTGCCGCCTTCCTCCCTCCTGGCTACACACTGACCGCAACAGCTGCCTATCTGACCGAGTCCGGGGCTCCCTGCCTTCCTCTGTTTGCCTACGGGGCAGTGGGGTACGAGCAGGAAACCTTCTGGGTCTGCGCCAGCTTGATCGACAAGGATCCGCGCCAGTCCTTTCACCACATTAGCCGGGACAAAATAGAGAAGGGGGTTCGTAACCTGTTAAGGCGGCACCCCAGAAACCGTGTGCTCAGGCATTTGGCGGGTTGCGCCACAGATTACGGCTGCCCCAATGCCAAGAATCTGGCCTTGGGTCGTTTTGAAGCCCCGCTTCCCACGGCCTCGAGCTGCAATGCAGAATGCGTGGGCTGTATCTCCAGACAACCTCCCGGCTCCGAAATACCAGCCACCCAGCAGCGTATAGGGTTTCGGCCCACGCCAGAAGAGCTGGTGCAGATAATGCAGAGCCATGCGAAGCAAGCCTTCCATCCCCTCCTTTCCTTCGGCCAGGGCTGCGAGGGCGAGCCACTTCTGGAATCCGAGCTGATAGAAGGGGCCATCTCCGAACACCGGAAAAAGGGCGGCAAGGGGACCGTGCACATCAATACCAACGCCAGCCTGCCGGGAGTTATCCCCGGGCTGGCCCGCGCGGGTCTGGATTCCATCAGGGTCAGCCTGAACAGCGCCAGATCCCGGCTCTATTCACCCTACTTTCGACCCAGGGGATATGATCTGTCCCATGTGCAGCAAGCCATGCAAACAGCCAAGGAAGAGGGTGTCTTCGTATCCGTAAACTATCTATTCTTCCCCGGCATTAACGACACTGAGGAGGAGATCGAGGCACTGGCAGAACTGGTGCGCAGTACCGGAGTGGACTGCCTGCAGTTGAGAAACCTCAACCTGGATCCGGAAATCTATCTTCGCACTGTTGCCCTTCCGGAAAGCCCTTCCATGGGGCTGCACAACTTCCGCAAGCGATTGAAAAAGCTTTTTCCCGGCCTAAGGATAGGCTATTTCAATCCGGATCTTGGCTCTTCCTGAGCTGTTGGCCCAATGCGATGATCAAGTCCTGTTTGCCGAGGATTCGATCCAGGAGGAGCAGGCCAAGGGAAAGAACATGAGCAGATACGTTTTGCGCACCGGAGACACGGGGTGCTACGACGCTCAAGGGAAAAGCGTTTCCTGCGCGGGATCATTGCAGGACGGGGCGCTGCAGAAAGGAATCCCCGTACCCCAACCCCGCTTCCAGAACAGGGATGAGGGCACGGTTCTGGATCGCTACACCGGACTATGCTGGCCCGGGGACCTTTCCGGTATGGACTTCCCCCTCCGCTGGTCGGAGGCCTTGGACCTGGTTTCCAGCCTGAACCGGGAAGGCTATTTAGGGCATAGCGACTGGCGCATGCCCAACCGCAGGGAACTTCGCAGCCTGATCTGGCACAGCTCCAGGAAGCCGGCCTTGCCTCCGGATCACCCCTTTGCCGGCCTCAAGCTCACCTGGTACTGGACCTCCACCTCCTCGGCCATGTATCCCGCTTATGCCTGGCACCTTCACCTGGAAGGGGGCAGAATGTTCTGGGGCAAAAAGAACCAGTTCTTTTTGCTGCTCCCGGTGCGCTCTTCCAGCCATGTTTTGCCCCGCACCGGCCAAGGGGATTGCTTTTCGGTCAGCGGAAAATTGATGGACTGCTCCGGCAGCGGCCAGGATGGAGAAACTGCCTGCGGTGTAACCTGGCCCCAGCCCAGATTCGAGCCGCATGAGCTGGGTTGCAGGGACCGCCTAACCGACTTGATCTGGCATCCCCGTCCCGGTGAATTCTGCCTAGCCACCGATTGGGAAGAAGCACTCCACAAGGTGCAGGCTTTGAGCACCGGGTCCGGAACCTCATGGCGTCTGCCCAACATAAACGAATTGGAGTCCCTTGTGGACGCATCCAGACACACACCCGCCCTCCCCGGTGAGCATCCCTTCCCCAGTGTGCAGGAAGTCTACTGGTCCTCCACAACCAGCGGTTTCGAGACGGATTGGGCCTTTGCCCTGTATATGCATAAAGGAGCAGTGGGGGTGGGGCGCAAATCCCATTCCGGATTCGCGGTGTGGCCGGTTACCGAGCCAATTTCCGTCCTGTAGAGGAAGTTTTCAGAGGGAAGCAAAAGCACAAGGTATGAAATCTCCCCGGGACTCTAGCTTTGCCTGCCCTGAAAGTCCCCGGGCTCTAGCCGGAAGTCCAGAATCTTGCTGGAACGTTTGTCCCGGATATGGAAGAAGGCGTACAAGCCCTCTTCCCGCAAGAGGGTTTTCAGTTCGGTGTCCAGGTTGTTCCTGGCCCAATGGAGAAAAGTCTTTTCCAGATACTGCACGTTCACCTGCCCTTTTTCCACGTGGACCAGGGAAAAGTAAAGGGAGATCTGCCGCACGGAGTCCACTTGCACCTTGTCCGCACGCACCACCTCATCCAGCATCCTGGGCAGCCCTTCGTTATATCTCTGTATCCTTTCCTGGAC
>CAYSPQ010000089.1:0-6612 GCA_964432965.1 uncultured Desulfohalobiaceae bacterium | reverse complement strand
CAATGAGCCGGTGCCCAAGAGACTGGGCACTTTGCGGATCAACCTGCAACACACGGGATGCCTTAACACGGCAACTACCTGTTATTCGGGAGAGAGTTTTCCCGAGGCCGGACCCTTCAGGCGCATTTTGCTGGACGTGCCCTGCAGCGGATGGGGAACCGCGGAAAAGAATCCGCATATTATGAAGATCTGGGACCGGGACAGGACTGAACCGCTCGTGACCCTGCAGCGCCGTCTCCTTGCCCGGGCTTGGCAACTGTTGGAGCCGGGTGGACGGATGATCTACTCTACCTGCACCACCAACAGCAAGGAAAACGAGGAACAGATGGAATGGGCTGCGCGGGAGCTGGGAGCCGAAATGGAGACACTGCGGGAGGTGGAAGGATTTTCCGTGCATCCATGCTCCGGCGCAGCTTCCGGGGCCATGCGCATACACGGTGGGCGATACGGAGGGCAATCCTTTTTCCTGGCTGCCCTGAAGAAGCCGGTATCTTCCCAGGAAAAGGCCCGGCCCGGGCCAGAAGCCGATTGTGCCGAGTACAAGGCGGAAGAAGCAGATCTGGGACTACTGGCCGAGGAAGGTCTCCACTTGGAAGGTCTACCTTCGGGCAAGCTCCAGGAGCATCAGGGAGAGCTTTTTTTCCTTCCCACCTTGCTGGAGGAGTTTGTTCCCGGGCAAATGCGCTGCAAGGGAATCCATCTGGGCAAAAGGGACAAGAAAGGGCTGCGTCTTGCCGCGCGGCTGCGCTGTCTTCTGCCTCCTCCAGAGGAATTTCCCTCCGTGAATGCCTACGATGTGGAAGAACTGAGACGCTTGAGGAGCGGTCAGAGCCTTTCCTTTCCCGCTACCGGCAGAAGGATGGGGCTTTACTGGCGGGGAATGCCACTGGGCTTTTTGGCGGTGAAACAGGGCCGCTGCCTCTGGGCAGAAAAGACATAGAAGGCTTGCCATCGATCCCTGATTACTGCTGTTGATCTCTCGATCGACCAGTGCCCTCTATATCCGCTATCCGCTGATTGTAGAAGGCGATGACCTCCTTGCGGCGCAGCATCCCCAGCAAGCTGCTTTTGTCCTCCTCGTGGACCACGGGCAGGCTGTCCAGGTTCTTTTGCGTGAACTTCTGCATCACCGTGTCCAGATCCTCGGACAAGGTGGTGCAGATGATATCCGAAGTAGCCATGTCCTTGACCCGGACCAGTTGCTCGAGATCCTGGGAGAAAAGGACTTCCCGGAAGTCGGATATGGAGAAAACGCCCGTGAGCTCTCCGTTTCCGTTGACCACTGGAAAATATTCCTGATTGGTTTGGGTGTAGAACTGCTTGAAATCGGCAAAAGACATGTTTTCCGGGACGCTGGAGACCGGCTGAATCTGGTCCCGAAGATCGGCCACGCGGTAGGAGCGCAGGATGTCCACGAAGAAGTCCCCAGCGTGAGCCTTGGAGGCCATTTTGTTCTTTACCTGTTCTTCGTAGATGCTCCATTTTCTAGAAAACTGGTAACAAAGTAGACAGACCAGGAGGCTAGGCAGGAGCAGTTGATAGGAACCGGTCATTTCGCTGACGATTATGATGGTGGAGATGGGGGCATTGGATACCGCTGTGAAGAATCCCGCCATGCCCACCACGGTCATAGCCGCTGGATCCGCGGCCACGGAAGGGAACATCGACTGGAAGGCAATCCCGGCTGCACCTCCCAAGCAACCCCCGATCACTACCGAGGGCCCGAACACTCCACCGCTGCCACCGGAGCCTATGGTGAAGGAGGTGGTCATTATCTTCCCAGCGGCAATTAGTAGCAGCATAAGGATTCCTGTTTCCCCGAAAATGGCGTTTTGCAGCACACCGTAGCCAAAGGACAAGGCCTGGGGAAGAAAAAAGCCCACGATGCCAGTCAGTAGGCCACCCAGGGCTGGCTTGAGATAAAGTGGGACAGATATTTTTCGGAATAGATCCCTTACACTGTAGAAGGTTCGCACGTAAAAAAGGCTGGCTGCGGAGAGAAAAAGGGCAAGAAGAATATATGGACCTAGCTCTAGGGGATTGTTGAAGGAGAATTGCGGAGAGTGAAACAGGGCTCCCCATCCGAAGACCAGGCAGAAAAGGGTATAGGCCACCACCGAGGAGATTCCGGCGGGAATGATAACCTCGGCTTCAAACTCCGGATCTCGGTAAAGGACCTCAGCAGCTAATAACGCCCCGGCAAGAGGGGCCCGAAAGATGCTTCCCACTCCGGCGGCTATTCCCGCAGCGAGCATAATTCGTCTTTCTCTGGCAGATAGTCCCAGCCTGCTTCCCAGGAAGGAGCCGAATCCAGCCCCGATCTGGGCGATAGGCCCCTCTCTGCCGCCGGAGCCTCCCGAGGTCAGGGTCACAGCAGAGGCCACTGTCTTGACCAGCGGGACCATTGGTCGAATAATCCCGGCCTTGTTGTGATAAGCATTGATCGCGGCATCTGTTCCGTGTCCCTCCGCCTCGGGCGCGAACTTGTAGACCAGCCAGCCGCTTACAAGGCCGCCCAGAGCGGGAAGAACAAGCAAGATCCAAGGATTGAAGATAGTTTCGGAATGTGCGAACAGAGGAGATTCACCTCCCGGGGTGTCCGGGCGGTACCCGGCCAACTGATCTAGGAGCAGACGCATCCCGGCCTCGCACATAAATTGGAAGACAATGGCTCCAGCACCGGTGATTAAGCCTATGAGCACGAAGTAGGAAAGCCAACGCGCACTGGGGGCACTGGAAAAGATGTGTGACAGGGAAGAAAGGATTTCTTTCGGCTGCATTTTGGATGCGTGGTTCAGGGCGAGTTATAAACCGACACGGCAACGGCATGCTGGGTAACAGGTGATGGAGGATGGAGCGCAGACGACCGACACGCCGTAACTTGGCTGGGTAAAGACGGATTTCAATGTTTGCCCAAAGCCGTTTTTTAAATTAAAAGCGTAACTGCACTGTCATTCAATCGCCTGTTTTTCTAGCCTGCTCCCCAAGCACCTGCTTGCCCTGCTCAATGTCTCTGTGTATCTGTTCCTTCAGCTCCTGCACCCCGGAAAATTTGATCTCCCCTCTCAGACGACGGACGAAGGTTACTCCCAGACGCTGACCGTAGATATCGCGGGAAAAGTTGAAGATATGCACCTCCACGGAAAGACTCTCCTGATTGAAGGTGGGATTGCGGCCCACGTTGGCAACTGCGGGGAGGAGCCAGCCGTCGCATTCCGCCCAGACCGCGTATACGCCGGGAAGGGGGAGCAATTCATCCACCACTTCCAGGTTCGCTGTGGGCACATTGAGAATGGGGCCCCCTCGCCGGCTTCCCTCCACCACCTTGCCCGAGATGCTGTACTGCCTTCCCAGAAGGGGTTCTACCTCGGCCACCTGTCCCTGCTGGATCAGGTTGCGGATCCGGGTGGAGCTGATAGCCTCGCCCCCGAATAACACGGCCTCCACGCGTTCTGTATGGAAGCCGTACTCTTTGCCCAGCTCCAGCAGGGTATGGTAATTGCCCTGTCCTCCCTTGCCGAAGCTGTAGTCATAGCCTATAATCAGCCACTTGCAATTCAGCCCCTGCACCAGATAGCGCCTGACGAACTCCTCTGGAGACAGGTTCGCCATTTCTCGGTTGAATTCCAGGCACAGGACGTAATCCAGACCTAGTTGCTGCAAAAGCCTTAGTTTTTCCGGAGTCGGCGTGAGGAAGGGCGGCGTGTCTCCTCGGAGCACGCGCAGGGGATGGGGATCGAAGGTTAGCGCTAGGCTGACCAGTCCGTGCTGCTCTGCCCGATCTTTCACTTTCCTTATAAGCTGGTGGTGCCCTCTATGTACTCCGTCGAAATTGCCTATGGTAAGGCTGCTGCCCTTCTGCACGCTTTCCGGGATTTCTTCGGCTCGCCTGACCACGGTCATAATAAATAGGGTTATCCTGAGTTGCAGTTGTCCTGTTTTCGACCCTTTCCCTGGAGGGAAGCTATGCTTGGACCAGGGTTGAACAATACAACCTGAGCTCTGGATGCAGCATCAATCCCCATATTATCTGGGTGTCCAAGGCATTGCTTGCCGCTTTGTCTGTGCTAGCGCATCATTTTCTTTCTGGCAAGCTCGGCTCGAAAGATGTTATAGGCTTCTGCAATGATTTGCAAATATCGTGAGGCACTGGCTCGGCGGGTTTGAAGTAGTCCCGTATTCCCGGCCTTGACACATTCTGTTGCTCGGTTTATAAGAGTATTGGCTTCAGTGGGGATAAGCCTTATCGCTAGTCTCCCGTAAGTCGTAATCTGTTATAAAGCCGAAGTGGCGGAACTGGTAGACGCGCTAGGTTCAGGACCTAGTGGGGAGTTGCCCCGTGGGAGTTCGAATCTCCCCTTCGGCATCAGTGGTTCGCCGAGGTAGCTCAGTCGGTAGAGCAGGGGACTGAAAATTCCCGTGTCGGAGGTTCGATTCCTTCCCTCGGCACCACTAATTTTAGGGGCTTACATCAAACATGGTGTAAGCCCCCTTTTTAATGTGTGCTTTTAGAGAGGTCCCCCCGAAGAAATGATACTTATATCCAGAGCAGGCATCTGTGGAGCACTGGGCTTTATTTTTGATGGAGAAAGGAAAAGCCTATTCTGCCTCCTCGTCGAACCAAGCTTGCCTTAGGTTTTCCAATCTGTCCAAGATGTGATCCAGTTCCTCCAGATCCGCCTCCTCCATGTCCTGTTCGTGCTCGTCATAAAGCTGGTGCAGAAGATCCAGGGCCTTGCCTGCCAGTTCTTGTTTGTCCATTCCTTGCGCCTCCTTGTTGGACACGGACACAGAGTTTTCCCTTGATTCAAATGTGGTCAACAGAACTTTCGATAAAATGTTCAAAAATGCCCTGTGAAGGTTTACCAGCCTGTTAAGGGCTATGCAGGGTAAAGCATATCCGCGTTCCATTGGGAGTGGAATCCTCGATCCATATCCGACCATCAAAAACTTCCATTATGCGAGAGCAGATGAGAAGACCCATCCCTATATCCTGGCCATATCCGGAGATGCTTTGCTGATTTTGCAATATCTCCTGTAGCTTTTCTTTTTTGGGCTCTTCTATTCCCCTGCCTGAATCCTGAATACATACAGTGGTCAGATTTGTCTGTTCCCCCTCCTCTTGTTGACTTACTATGTACCAGTAGAAGAGTATGGTCCCTTCGTTTTTCGTGTATCGGATGGCATTGGAGATAAGATTTTGCAGCAAGTGTTGCAAGAGTCTTTCTTCCGCCAACACCTTGATTTCTTCTGGGCCTTGAGTGTGGACCTGGATCCGCTTCGATTCCAGTAGCGCCCTGTGTTCCTGTATCTGTTGGGTGATGGCCTGTTTAAGATCTACGGTTTCAAGTTCCGTCCCCGAGGCGGCCAGATCCCCGAGCCTGAACAATTCCGGAATCCGGTTGATCCTCTGGAGCAAGTTGTGGGCGCTTTGCATGGCGGAGCTGAGCAGGGCGCTCTGGTCGTGATCTTGATTCCTGCTTTGTAACAGATCTAGATTCGTAATCAATGCGGCGAGAGGGCTTTTCAGGTCGTGGAGCACCATCCTCAGCATCCCGGATAGATCACCCCCAAAGGGAGAATGAAGCGAGACTGAGGAGGAGTCCTGCATCAGGTTTCGGTTCTCTTGGCTATTGGCTCCCTCTCCTAGAAAGCGGTCGCTCAGGAAAGGGGCAAGCCATTTGCTGAATGCAGTTAGCCGGTAAAGCTCGTTTTCGGTGAACATGAACTGGTCCGGATCGGCCAGATGGATAACACCCACGGGGGGCGCATTCGGCTCGGTCACTATGGGACAGGATATTACGGACGTGAAGTAGTGGGGCGGGCATATCTCCGAAAGCTCAAATCTGGTTTCCTGGCGGACATCCCGGATAAGCAGCGGTTCCGGATTGGAAACGAGGAAGCCGGTCAGGGATGACCAAGAGATGTCCTTGTTCCATTGCAGGGTGTTTTCGGGAAGGGCTATCCAAAGATGCAAGGAGTTTCTGGGGCGGTTCAGAATGCCTATGGCCCCCCTTCCGGCCTGGAGTCTGGAGAGGATCTGGTAGAGGCACTGCTTCAGCTTGGTGGAAATATCCTGCGAGGAGTCGGCCAGAGCCGAAGCAAGCAAGGAAATGTCCTCCATGAGTTGTTGTGACATGCGCTAGCTCGAACTCTCTGCAACTGGTTTCGCTAGAAAGTTGGGCATCTGATCGAAATGCAGTCCGAAATTTACTGAGTCCAGAATAATAGGGAGGCTACAACAAGAGAAGTGAAAGTATCAAGTGGTCCCCGTAAGCTGGAGGGAACGACTTTCTCGCTCCATGCTGGTTAAGGGCCAACTATATCAGGGTTGATTAATGCTGCACCCAAGTTTGGGCTTTAGTATTCTTCCCCTTATGCAGGACTGGACAATGCAACTAAAGGAGCAGTATATAGCCGCAAGTCAGCGAGATACTTCAGGGCAGGCCGGTTAAAGCCGATGCCATCTCCCCTGCACTGACAAACAATTCCTTGCAGAAATGGCAAAAATGTTAGCAATGCCGTGCTGAAGAAGCGTAGGTTAGCACACCCTGGTCAGACAGGTTCCCACCCTGTCTTCTGCTCCTTACGCCTGGTATGCCCTCTCCTCTT
>CAYSPQ010000088.1:0-6639 GCA_964432965.1 uncultured Desulfohalobiaceae bacterium | reverse complement strand
GTCAATCTTAGGATCAGCAAGTAGGAGAGCCATGCATGCATGTAGTATGTCTCAAGGGAAGTCCCAGAGCGAGCGGTAATAGCTCTGCGATTGCGGACGTGTTCTGCGGTCATGCCAGAAACAAGGGGGCTCATGTTTTTGTTTGGCAGTTGAATGAATTATCCGCGATGGGATGTCAGGCCTGCTACCTGTGCAAGACCAATCGGGAAACGTGTGCAGTGGAGGATGATCTTTCCCCTGTCCTAGATGCGGTACAAAAGGCGGAAGTGCTCGTGCTTGCCACCCCTGTCTACTTTGCAGATATATCCGCGCAGTTGAAGATTTTTTTGGACAGAACCTTCTCCTTTCTGAAGCCAGATTTTCAAAACGCCAGTCATCCTGGACGCCTGGATCCGGGAAAGAGGCTGATTTTCATTCAGTCCCAGGGTCATCCGGACCAAGGCCGTTTCGACGATATATACCCCAAGTATTCCACTTTTCTCATGTGGCAGGGTTTCCGCGAATCCGCACTTGTTAGGGCCTGTGGATTTCAGGAGGCCGGGGAAGCTGCGCGGGATCCGGAAATCTTGGCCCAGGTAGAGGATGCGGCGGAAAGAATGCTGACCTTTTAAAGGGGAACCAAGGGTATAGCCATACAAGGGCATGCTTGCTATTTGTGCCGTCTCGGCGCGGGAGGAGGAATTATGCAGGAGGAATTAGAGGGGCAGAGCCATATACTGGTGGTGCAACAAGGTGAGTCCGGCAGGCTCAAAGTGGAGGGCATCCGGAAATGGGGCGGAGACAGGTTCTTCTTGGACACTTGGACCGTTCCCCGTGAGTTGCCCGCCATCCTGGACGAGACGGAGGTATATCTTCCTGCGGATCCGAAAGCCGCGCTGGTGCTCAATTTTGTGAGTCATCCGGACGTGTCCCAGGACTTGATACAAAAGTGCCGCTTGCGGGAGATTCCCGTGGTGGCACCGGGTCAGAAAGCCAATATGGGCTGGGCATATACGCCTCCAATTTGATGCGCCTTGCGGGGGAGGCACCAGTTGGGCGCCTACGGAAGATGCTTTGGTTACCCCAGATTCCGGGTTTCCTTGAATGAAGAACGCCGTATCCGGGAGGTGGAGGTGCTGCGCGGGGCTCCCTGTGGGGCTACCTGGAATGCTGCCTACCGCATGATCGGAAAACAGGCGGAGGAGGCCGCCCTGCAGATTGGCCTGGAGGTCCAATTCCTCTGTTCAGCCGACCCCTCGGCCTGGGACCCTATAGGCGGACAGAGCCCGGTGCATCTGGCGGGCAAGGTTCACCAGACGGCCATGCAACTAGCTCTCCGGCATGAGGGGAATGGTTTAGAATAGGACAACCAAGAAGCGTATTGCGCTAAGGATTGAACTAATCACTAGTCTGCTAGTTCAGCCTAATCCTTCAGACATTATTCGGATTGCGCCGAAAGCGGGCGACAAACATGGAATCAGTGTCCGCCGTCCAGGGCCATATTTGCACATAGCCCGGAGTGTTGCTTTTGTCCAGCGGATTCCGAAAGGGCTCCAGTTGGAAGCTGCCCGCCTCATGCAGGAAAGCAAAGACCACTTCTTCATTTTCCTCCGCGAATATGGAGCAGGTGGCGTAGACCAATGCTCCGCCGGAGCGTACGGCACGCGATGCATGCAGCAGCAGCTGTAGTTGTAGCTGTGCATGCCGCTTCACATCTTCCCGAACGACACTCCACCGGGCATCGGGCTGCCTTCTCCAGGTCCCAGAGCCTGAACAGGGAGCATCCACCAGGACCCCGTCAAAACCGGATCGTCTCTTGTCTACGCTGCCTCCGTCCCAGGGACCGGTTTGGATGTTGTGCAAATCAGCCCTACTGGCCCTGCGGCGCAGGTCCCTCAATTTATAGGGGCGCATGTCGGTGGAAACAAGCTGTCCCCTGCCCCGCATAAGACCAGCCAACAAAAGGCTCTTGCCGCCCGCTCCGGCGCAGGCGTCCCACCAACGCTCCCCGGGCTTGGGATCGCAGATGTGTCCGATGCATTGCGAGGCCAAGTCCTGCACCTCAAGGCGTCCCTTTTGATAGGGGGGAAGTTGATAAATGTTGCGGGAACCGGATACAGCCGCAGCGATACAGCCTCTCAAGGATACTCGCTTGGATATGCGCAACCCTCCCTTCCGCAATTCCTGAAAGACACCCTTTTCCTCTTCTGTCTGCAAACGTATCCACAATGTAGAAGGCTTTTGCAACCATCTTATGAGTGTTTCCAGAGGCTCTGGACAATCGATTAGGTCATGGGACCATCCGGGTATCAGCCGACCGCTGGGCCAATGCTCGGCAGGGCGCTTCTCCCGGAAAAAGAGTCGGCTCACGCGAGCCATCCGCTTGGCAGGATCCGCAGGAGTTGACATCCAGAGCCACCGCGCCTTGCGCTGACCGCCCGCGGCGTAAGCGGAAAGCACTTGTCCCGTAGACGGAATATGGTCCCAAGCCAAATATTGACTCGCCAGCAGGACAGGGCTCCACTTCCAGAGCGCCGCCCTGGTGGGCAACGGATTTTGTCCGATTAGGTGGTTCTCCTCCTGGCTTTGCCGTTCCTGCCATGCCCAGGAGACAGGGGCCAACTCCCGCAACCAGCCCCACCAGCGGAACGTGCTGTCCACCGTGTTTTTCAGCAGCAGCCGATCCTTTTCTTTTAGGGAGGTATTGCGCCGCAACAGGGAGCTTAGCACCCTGTCCGCTGGACGCCTTTGCATAAGGGCCACAAAGAGCAAATGTTCCACGTAGCCGCTGCAAGTTCGAGCCAATAGCTCATTTTTGGGGATTTTCATCCGCCCTTTCCTTATCCTTAATGTTGTCCTTTATTTGAGAAAGGTGTGTTCAACGTTTAGCAAAAGCCGGAGGCGAAGGTTGTATTATCGCTTGGGCCAGGCCGGAACTCCGTCCGATGATGGCAGGACTTGTCTGCTCTCTCGAAGCCCGAGCCAGAAGTAGAGGACCAGGGTAGTTATAACGATGCCTCCTCCCAGAAAAGTGGCTCCTGGAGGTTCTTCCGCCAGAAAAAGCCAGACCAAAATGGGAGCGCTGATTGTCTCCACCAGCAGAAACAGGCTGACTTCCGGTGAGGGGAGATAGCGGGTGCTGGTCCCGATCAGGACCAGAGCAGCTGGCATTTGGATAAGTCCCATTAGGGCAAGCACCAAGTAGCTCTGCTGGTGCATGTCCCAGGGAGCGGCCCAGGGTAGGGCCAAAACAGCCATGATCCCTCCGCCCAACGCTACCAGGGGCAAAGGGTCCAACCGGGGGTTCGAGCGCAGTAAGGTCAGGTTGCTGCCGATATTCAGGGCAGCCAGCAAAGCAATCAGGTTGCCCAGCATGTCCCCGGTGCCCAGAGAGCCGTGAAAGACAATGGCCACTCCGCAGATGGCGCTTATTATGGCTAGCCAGGTTCTCAGGGTGACCACGTCGATGTTGAAGATTCGGGTAAGGGCAGCCGCGAAAAGAGGGGCCAGGCTGATGATGACCACTGCGTTGGCCACCTTGGTGAACATGACCGCGCTGACGAACAGTATTCCGCCCAGCCCGTAGTGCAGAGCGGATTGTGCTGCCGGTCCTCCGCCTTGCAGAACAGCTCGCACGGGAGTGCGCCTGTTGCGGATCAACTCTACCACAGTAAGTGACAAAAGCATGAAGATACCGCGCCAGAAAATTACGTTGCCGGTCTGTGTGTGTGCCAAACGGACCAACAGGGCGTCGAAGCTGATGATAAGGACTCCAGTTAGGACGAGCAGCAGCCCCTTGGATCTGGAAGAGATCTCATTCCTCGGCATGATGCGATTGCAATCCTTGAAGAGAGTGGAGTAAATGCAATTGGTAAGACAACAATTGTTTTCTGGCAAGTTCTGGATCAATGCAGTGCGTTGCAGAAGCAAGGACGGAGGGCAGAGGGGAAGGCGGGTCCGGGAGGTTGGAAAGGCATAACCGAGTGCAGCAACTTGAGCTTACCAAGAAGAGAGGAGTGGAAGAAGTATGGTTTCCTTCATTCCGTATACTTCGGCCAGGATTTCTGTTTCTTTGCAGCTTCCGGTAAAGTGTCGATTGAAATTGCCGGACGACTGATATAGCCCCCTCTTTCAGGTTAGCCTCTAATCTCCGCCGGGACAGAATTGCAGATATACTTTCCTGGAGCGCGGGCCGTCAAATTCGGCGAAGAATAGTCCCTGCCAGGTGCCTAGCACTGGTTTGCCACCCTGGAGAATAAGGAATTCGCTACATCCGAGCAGGGAGGATTTTACATGGGCGTCGCTGTTGCCCTCCAAGTGTTCGTATTTGTCCTTTTCCGGAACAAGACGGGTCAATACTGAGTTTATGTCCCGGCTAACGCTGGGATCGGCGGATTCATTAATTGTGATTCCCGCAGTGGTGTGGGGACAGAACACAATAAGCACTCCTTCCTTCCAGCCCATCTTGCCTGCAATTTCCATTACCCGGGAAGTTATGTCCACCAACTCCTGTCTTTGGGAAGAGGAGACCGTGATTTTTTCCATGGGACCTCCTTAGGTGTACTTCTTCTTTTTAAATGAGGAAGCGAGGAAATCAAGCTGATGTATTCAGGCTGTGTTTCCTTCGGGCAGAAGCAAGTTTGCTAATATTGTGAGGGAAACTGGCAAATTGCCCTGGTTGATTGTCTTGCACAGTGTCTGCTGTTCGTCTAGAATATAATATGGAAGCAGAATAGCACCAGCCGTGGTCGATTGCTCCGAGTGGCGCCAAGCAGTAGTCCTCGCGCAGAACCGCTTCGTTCCGCTGGCTTTAGCTGGGTAACACTTAAAAGAAGGGTTTGGCTGTTATGGCCCTGCAAAAATCTTACAACAAGATCGAGAACGATTTGTGGCCCGCCTATCGGGATCGCCTGAACAAAGCTGAGTCCACGGAAGACGTTAAAAAGTTCTTTGTCTACACCGCTGTGGAGCTGTTGCAAAGGATTCTGCAAGACGATGATGTCCGCGTTCAAAACGAGGATATCCAACTGGAGCCGGAGAGTAAACCTCAGTACGGCCTGAGTTCCAGATTGTTGGAAGAGGGAAGATTTGAAGAGATTATGACCAAGTCGGATTTGGACGATATCCTGGACCGGCTGGCACGAGCCGCTGCAAAGCGGTATCATCGCTTGGGTCGCAATCCGGATAAGGATCGAGCCAGGATTTTTACCAGGTAACTGTCTGCCGGAGTGTGACTATCCCTGCCCCCTTGAGCCGAGTTGGGGGAGAGCAGAAAAAATTGTGCAACACAGTCCTTTAAGGAGTTTCTATGACCAGTTTCGAGAACCCAGTCCAAGCAGAAGTGGAGGTTTTGGGAGAGCCCAAGGTGAAATCCCCGCTTCCCTCGCATTACTTCCTGCCCAAGCAGAAAAGGGTGACCATGGAGATCCCCGAGGATCTGACCCAAACCGGGGACGGCGCCCCGGATTACTATACCTTCGTGGAATCCGGCCCGCGGGACAGCATTTATTTCGACCCCAGCAAGACCAAGTGCGCCATCGTCACCTGCGGCGGTCTCTGCCCCGGAGTGAATGATGTGATCCGGGCCATTGTCATGGAGGCCCACCATCAGTACGGGGTCTCCTCGGTCCTGGGCATCCGTTACGGCCTGCGGGGCTTTATTCCGCAGTTCCGGCACGACGTCTGGGAACTTACGCCGGAAACGGTCAGGGACATCCACACCTTCGGGGGCACGATTCTCGGTTCTTCCAGGGGGCATCAGTCAACCGAGGAGATCGTGGACGCCCTGGAACGGCTGAATATTAACATATTGTTCGTGATAGGCGGCGACGGAGGAATGAAGGCGGCGCAAGCCCTGGCTAACGAGGTGTCACAGCGCAGCAAGAAGATTTCGGTTATTGGCATCCCCAAGACCATTGATAACGACATCCATTTCATTTCCAAATCCTTCGGCTTCGATACCGCGGTCTCCAAGGCTATCGAGTCCATACACTGCGCTCGCACCGAGGCTACCGGGGCTTTCAACGGCATAGGCATGGTCAAGCTGATGGGCAGGGAATCAGGATTCATTGCAGCGGAAGCCACATTGTCCTTGAAAGAGGTTAACTACGTGCTTATTCCTGAAGATCCTTTTGAGCTCGAGGGTGAAAACGGATTGTTGAACAATCTGCGCAAGAGGCTGCAGAGACGGGGATATGCGGTGATTGTCGTGGCCGAGGGGGCTGGCCAGGACCTCTATTTCCGGGAGATGGGAATGGAGGGGCAAAGCGCCACCGACGCCTCGGGCAATCCGGTTCTGGGCGATATATGTGACTTGCTGCAGCAAAGAATCAAGGATTATTTTGCCTCATTGGACATGCCTCTAACTCTGAAATTTATAGACCCTAGCTATATTATTCGTTCCGTTCCGGCAAACGCCAACGACAGGGTATATTGCGGCCTGTTGGGACAGAATGCTGTCCACGCCGCCATGGCTGGCAAGACGAACATGGTGGTCAGTAGGCTACAGGACCGCTACATCGACCTGCCCTTGGACATGGTTACTACAGGGCGCAGAAAGATAAACACTAAATCCAACTACTGGCGCGCCGTCCTGGACTCCACCGGACAGCCGCTTCACTTGCGCAACGAGTAACACCTTCGCTTGCGATTTCTACCATG
>CAYSPQ010000087.1:0-6673 GCA_964432965.1 uncultured Desulfohalobiaceae bacterium | reverse complement strand
GGTCTGATGATGTGGAAGTACAGTATGACGTAGGTTCTGGCAATCAAACATTTGAAATTTGCACTGGACATGAGCTGGGGGATCGAGCTTATTACTCTAATTCTACTACCGCTAACATCTATCATGATGACGGAGATGAATATGGGGATGATCCTTCCGAATGTGAGGCTAGTGCTGATGACTATGAAGATACATTGTAACCAATATACGGCTTAGCCGAACCTCTCTTCTGTTCAACTAGCCGGAGTTATCCGGGAAGACCTGCCTTGTCTTCCCGGATTTTTTATATGTGTGCCCGGCAGGCGCACCTCCTTAGAAGTGAAGGCTCTACAGTCCCTGCAGGAAGAACAGTGGATGTGTAAGTGACTGTGGATGTGTAAGTGACTGTGGATGTGTAAGTGTATGTGAAGTGCACGTGAATGTGTATGTTTTCCTTTGGATCAGCCCCTCTCATTGATTCCTTGATCCTGCAGCGGGACTGCGCCAAAAAGCTCCGCGCCGTAGCGACGTAGCGGGAAATTTTTCTCCCTTGGCGGGATAAGCTGATTCAATTCCCGCCTGCTGCTGCCTCCAGGGCAATCTCCACCTCCTCCCGGACCAGATCCTGGCTGTCTGCCCGAAATTCTTCCAGTGCTTTCCTGGCCTCCGGTCCTCCCAGCTTGCCCAGGGACCAGGCTGCCATGGCCCGGACCCGGTCGTCGTCGCTCTCCCGGAAGGCCCGGATCAGCTCGGCAACGTACCCCCTGTCTCCGGTGTTGCCCATGGCCCTGGCCACGTTCATCTTCCACTTCCACAGCTCGTCCGGGGAAATGTAGAACATGTGGGGCCAGATGCGGCTCTCGAAGTATTCCCGGTCCATGTGCAGCAATTTGGGCAGATGGAAATCCTGTTCCTTGGCCTGCACCTTGGGGTTCAGGGGCAGGTCCTGGGCGAACCAGGGGGCGTTCCTGGGGCAGACCTCCTGGCAGCGGTCACAGCCGAACACGTTTATCCCCATGGGCTCTCGCAGCTCCATGGGAGTCAGGTCCTGCTGCAGATAGGTCAGATAGGAGATGCACCTTTGGGGGGCGATGCTGCCGTCCCCCTTGAGGGCCCGCGTGGGGCAGGCGGCTATGCAGGCCTTCCTGCACCAGCTGGGGCAGGCGTACTCTATGCTGGACTCGTCCGGCTCGAATTCCGCATCCACCACCACTGCCACGGGAAGCACGAAGGAGCTGCCCCTGGCCACCCGGTTGGCGTACAGGAGGCAGTTCCTGCCGAAGGTGCCCAGGCCGGCCCGGGCTGCCGCAGCCCTGTGCGGCAGATTGAAGGGCACTTTCGTCTCTATCCCGTGCTCGGAGAGGAAGGAGCGAAAGGCCTTTATCTTGCGGGACAGGCCGTCCTTGGTCACCCTGTCGTCGTCCAGGTAGCAGCGGCCGAAGTGCCCTTCCATCCATCTGGGAAATCCCTGCCGGAAGTAGTTCTCCAGGACAACGATTATGGATCTCGCGCCGGGCAGGGTATTCGCCGGATCGGTTCCCTGCTGCAGCTTGAGGCCCCACGCTTCGGCCCACTTGTAGTCCCGCTCCCTCTCCCGCAGTATCCTGCTGTGCTGCTCAAAAGGCTCAGCTGAGGCAAAGCCCGCATCCTCAAAGCCCAGTTCCAGGGCCTTGTCCATAACCTGCTCTTTACCTGGCATATGCTGCTCCTTTACCCCTGGCAGGGGCGTTGAAAATCTTCCCATTTGCTTTGTTGCTTCCTGATTCACCCTTTCTTTACCGACTGGTCGGTACATTTTTGCGGCAACAGCGGTCACATTGTCAATATGATGGGGGGATGTGTAGGTGGATGTGGATGTGTAAGTGGAAGTGGAAGTGTAGGTGGGTGTTTTGATCCCGCAACGGCGCCACGGCGCTACGCCGGAAAGCGCCGCGGCTTGGCGGCGTGGCGGGAAGTTGTTACCTGGATAAGCGTGCACAAGGGACAGGCTCATAGTTAGTAGACGGTAGACAGGGCCCAGTGATCGATAGACAGTGGTCCCCCACTGACAACTGGCTACTGTCTAATGCTATGGTCACCCACGGCAAACGTATGAGAACAAGCATAAGCAAACAGGAAATTATCGAGGCGTTCAGACCTTTCCACCCGGAAAGGATTATTCTCTTCGGCTCCCAGGCCAGAGAGGATCAAGACGAAGCAAGCGATGTGGACGCGTCATAGTCGTCTACAGAAGCGACAAGCGATTCCTGGAGCGCCTTAAGGAGATGTATCTCGCCTGGGACATAGCCAAAAGCGTGGATATACTGCCCTATACTCCGGAAGAGTTCGAAAGAATGAAGGAGGAGAGCCATTTCGTGAAACAAGCCTGCAGGGGAGGAGTAACTATCTATGAAAGAGAGTGAAGTGGACGAGGCGAGGAAACTGGACCGCCACTATATACCCACTCGCTATCCCAACGGTCTTCCTGGAGGAACCCCGTACGAATGCTACACTGTATCGGAGTTACAGGAAGCGGAGATTGAACTGTCCAAAATTATTGAGAAATGCCGCAAGTTTTTACATGAAAAGGGCTATGGATTTGCTAGCTAGCAGCCGTCCGGGATGTTCTGTTTCCGGATAGAAACTAGATAGGCAGCAGGGTGCAGATCACCCTGCGGGAGCGCCTGGGGCCGTCGAATTCGCAGAAGAAGATGTTCTGCCATGTGGACAGGCCCAGCCTGCCCTCGAAAAGGGGCACCGTCTCCGAGGGACCCACTATGCCCGCCTTGAGGTGGGCGTCCGCGTTCCCGTCCTCGGAGTCGTGGCGCCACACCCCCCGGGGCACAAGCTGCCGCAGCAGATCCACCGCATCCTTGCGCACGCTGTCGTCCCAGCCCTCCTGGATCATGATCGCGGCAGTCGCCCCGTGAGCGTAAAGGGCGAGCAGGCCGTCCTCTATTCCGCTCCTTTGCACCACTCTCTCCACCGCGCTGGTTATGTCCACCAGCTCCTCCCTGGAGGTAGTGGTCAGCTCTATCCCCTCGCGCATAAAACCTCCTGGTTGATCCTTGCTTGCCTTCACGGAAAAAAGCGCATTCTCCCTCCGAGGGGATCTGTTGTAAAGAGGCCAAAAGAGCCGTTCAGTGCTTGGGGCAGGTGCCGTCCACGCAGTCGCATTCGCTGGACAGGTCCGTCTTGGTGTGGGTAGCGCCGTTGTGGTGATACAGGACCTTGCGGCGCACCAGATTGCCCATCCTGTCCCTGGAGACATCCATGGTCTCCAGATGCACGTTCCTGCCCCACAGGTGCTGCACGTGCTCCAGGGTCCTCTGCAGGTATTCGTAGTCCAGGGGGGCCTGCTCGAACTCGTGCCTTAGATAGAGCTCCCCCAAGCCGCGGAAGTTGCCGTCCTGCACCACGATGCGGGGCATTCCCCCGTCCGCGTGCAGCTCCTTCAGCTGCTGCCGGATCACCTCCGGCCGGGACTCCACTATGACCAGCTCCTTTCCCCCCTTGCCCCTGGGCTTTTCCTGGTAGATGTAGAGCTGCAGATCGTGGACCAGTTCGTCGGTCAAAAAGTGCTCTATAAGCATGCGGTCGGAATACACCTCCCGCACCCGGAAAATCTTGTCCGTGCCCTTCTGCAGCCCGGTGTCCCAGTGCTCTCGCTCGTGGGCGTCCTCCACCTCCTTCCACGCCTTGCCGAACCTGCCGGTATCCCACCTCTCCTTGATGTCCTCGAATATGCGCTTGCCCACCAGGTAGGGGTTGAGCTGGAAAGGGCTGGGAGAGAGCACAGCGGAATGGTACTGGGCGTAGTAGCCGTGCTCTTCCGGGCTCAAATACCTCTCCTGGAACAGCCGGCGCATGATCCTCTCGTGCCAGAAGGCGGCCCATCCCTCGTTTGCGATCTTGGTCCGAAGCTGGGGGTAGAAGTAGAGCCCCTGGTTGCGAATCACGGAGAGCACGTCCCTTTCCCAGTCCTGCAGGGGCTTGGGCGAGTTCTCCAGGATGTAGCCCAGCACGTCCCTTTCCGGCTCCAGGGGCGTGGTGTGGGCCAGCCTGCGATAGTCCGGCTTGGGCGGCTTCCGCCTGGGAAAGAGCCGGGAGAAGGAATCCCCGGGCTCGCTCTCCGCAGGGGCCTCCCCCCCGTAGAGCCGGTCCATCTGCTCCTGCCTGCTCTCCTTGCGCATATGCACCTCGGGATCGATGTTGTATTGCAGGGCCAGCCCCGCATCGCAAAGGGGCTCCAGCCGGGAGAGCCCGTGGTGCCTCTCATAGCGGTCGAACCGCTTGGCGGCCTCGTAGGCCTGAACGGTTATATCCCGGCTGGTGTGCTCGAAGTGCCTGTTGCTTCCAAAGAAGTCCACATGCCCGTACACGTGGGCCATAACCAGCACCTGAATGGGGAAGGGGTTGGTCTCCATGAGGAAGGCCTTGGGAGGATCGGTGTTGAGCACCATCTCGTAGGGCAGCCCAGCCCCGGAATGCTCGTATATGGTGCGCAGCCTCTCGTAGTCGCGACCCCGGGACCAGTGCCGGAAGTTGACCGGAAGGCCGTAGGCCATGATCTCGAACATCCTTTGGGCGGGCACCACCTCGAAATCCACGGAGGGAACGCTCAAGCCCCACTCCTGAAGAATCTCCCGGATGCGCGAGTCTATTGCCTCCAAGCGGCGTGCGTTCTCCTTCATTGCCAGCGCTCCTTCCTGAGAAATTCCTTGATTGCCGGCAGGATCTGCCTTTCGTCCTCGAAGAGGATGGCCAGGAAGGGATGGGTAAAGCTCTCGGAAACCACCACGCTGTCATCGCGCCGGGAGCTGACCGGCCTCATCTCGAAGACCGCCTCCACATGGCGCATGAGATTGCTCATCACGCTCCTCTCCATGATCTCTCCGTAGCCCACCATGTTCACCCCCTGATCCATCAGCCGTCGCAGGGACTTTACGGTAACCTCCGGGCTCCAGTCATCACCGTCGGAGAAGAGGAAGGCGTAGACATTGTACTTGCTCGCGGGATACTGGGAGCTGACCAGATCCGCGGCCAGATCAAAGGCGGTGTGGCAGAAGGTTCCGCCGCTCTCTCCCTTGTGGAAGAAATGGTATTCGTCCACCACCTTGGCCTCGGTGGTATGGGTTATGAAGCGGATCTCCACATTCTCGTAGATATGGCGCAGGATCTCCACAAGCCAGAAGAAGAAGGAGCGGGCCACGTATTTCTTCTCTATGCCCATGGACCCGGACACGTCCATCATGGCCAGCACCACCGCGTTGGAGTGGTACTCCTCGGACTCCTCCAGGGTGCGATAGCGGAAGTCGTCCCGGGTGATGATAGCCGTGGCCTCGCGGTACACCTCCGGAGAGAAGCCGGGGTCCCGCAGCATTTCCAGGGCCTCGTTGATATCCCCCTCGGCCAGCTCCAGGGCGGTCTCGCACTCCTGGTCCGAGCGCCCGGTCTCGCGCTTCAGCTCCTCGATGAAATGGATGAGGCGCTTCATCCCCTCCTTCATGGTGCGCTTCTTCTCGATATTGGGGCGCAGGCCGGTGGTGGAGATCCCCTTAAAGGTCCAGCCCTCGGGGGTAACCAGCTTGGCCACCTCCTTGGGCTCCAGGTTGGGCAGGCCCATGTCCTCCAGCATGTACTGGATGAGCTCGGAGAGCTCGATCTCGCTCTCGATGTAGTCCTCCCCGGGCTGATCCCCGGCTTGGCCCGGCTTGCCCCGGCCCGGCTTGCGGCCGATCACGTCTCCGGGCCGGCCCTCGCCGTGACCCACCCCGGCTCCCTGTCCATCCGGGGAGCCGTGCTTGAAGCGATAGCTCTTGATCCCCCGGATGGGGACCTTGACCTTTTCCTCCTTGCGCCGGGTAATGATGCTCTCGTCCGCCACTATATCCCGCATGCCCCTCTTGATGGCCTCCCGCTGCTTGGTGCGGTGCCTGGCGGCATCAAGGGGGCCCTGCTTGGTTTCCTGCTGTCTTTGATGAATAGGCATGGCTCACTCCGCTATTGGGACAGAAAACGGGCCGCGTCCTCGATGAACTCCTTGGCGCAGACCTGGCAGAAGCCCCTCTCCTTGATCAGGGTGTCGTAGAGATCGCGAGCCCTGGCGCTCTCCTCCTCCCCCTTGGGCCGATCCTTGGAGACCACCAGGGACAGGGTGTCCTTCATCTGGTGCAGGAGCTTCTTCTCCACCGCTTCCTGCAGGGGCTCATACGTCTCGTAGTCGAAGTCCTCCTCCGTGGCCTTGAAGACCAGGACCTCCTGCCGGAACTGCTCCTTCCTGGTCTCGGTAACCCCGATGACCTCCTCTATGGAACGCATGAACTGCTCGTCCGCCTCCCTGGGCTCTCCGGTGAACTCGTCGGTCAGCCTCTCCTTGCGGCAGTAGGCGGTGATGTTGCGCATGTACTTGTCGAACTGCTCCCGGGCCAGATCCTCGTACGCCCGGAGAAAGGCCTTGGTTACCTCCTTCTCCACTATCTGCTTGTACTCTCCGGTTACGGTTCCCTCCTTGGTCTCCTGCAGCAGGGACTGGTAATACTGGATCTCCTCCTCGGAGAAGCCCATATGGTGCTCGAAGTGCCGCTGCAGGGCCCGGATGGCCATCCTGGGGGTCAGGCAGCCGGCGCCCTCCCGGACCAGGGCGGTGTTGATGGCGTCTATGGCATAGCGGGAGCTGATGCCAAAAAAGCCTTCCCCCTGTTTGCGTCCTTCA
>CAYSPQ010000086.1:0-6673 GCA_964432965.1 uncultured Desulfohalobiaceae bacterium | reverse complement strand
TTTTCGTTTTTTCCTTAATCCCCCTTTTATGTATCCGCGCCATGTGTGCCTCAGTCACGCTCTACGGGGAAGGTGAGCAGGGCTCCGAACCATCCGATTAGGCTGGCCACGAGCGCAAGCAAGGCCAATAGTAGAAAGTATCCGATGCCTGTTGTCCAGCTTTGCATCAACTCCGGTTGATAGTGACGCCAGAGGAAGCCGCCCAGAAACAGAAGAAAAAGCAGCGGGCTCAAGAGGAGCTTGTAACGCACTTGGCGAAATACTTGTTTCATGTAGTTCAGCCACCAGATATAAATACCGGTTACCATAGCAACTGGGGTAAAAAGGACTCCCGCTCCCAGAAGGTGCCAAGCGGTCTCTTCTAAAGGTGCATAACCAAATAGTATACTAAGGATCAGAAAGAGAGGAGCCATCATAGCGAATGCTATGGGGAAGTGCACAGTCATGGGGTGAGGATGCCGCTTGAGGAATGGAAAACGCTGTAGGAGCCGGGAGAATTGGTTTTCGGGCTTTTCGGCCTCCGGCGTTGCGCCATCTATTAGTGTCCCTACCTGGGGATAGCGGTCCAGGACCTCTTCGCCATGTGGAGCGTCCTTGAGAGCAAGGGTTAAGTCCTGGCCAGCCCGGTGCCGCTTCATGTGAATGCCTCCCCGCCAGAGCTTGCTTTCGCTAACATCGATCACCCGGCCCTTGACAGCGACGTAGGCCGGTGCATCCTGTGCGCCGTCGCTGGACACAAGCGCTTCCTTGCTGATTTCCTTGTTTTCTTTGGCCATAAATCGCTCCTTATAAGTAGCAAGGCAAAAGAGTGGCTTAGTTCAGGTCGTGGTCCATCGAATCTCATATATTAGCATAAAGACTGAGAAGCACTTGGGTCAACTCCCTTACTCGGGACTAAGGAGGAAGCTGGTTTCGAGACGATCGAGCTGCATTTCTAGCAATTCAAAAGTGTCCCATTTTCTACCCACCTGTCACATCTGGTTCTCCCCTGCATGTAGCTTGTTCAGTGTGACATGCCCCACTTCCACATTCTGATGTTACATTTTTTTGGCCGGACTATGGATCGGAAAAAGCCCTCTGTCTTGCATTTCCGGGCATCAAAAAAAATGGCCCATCGTTTGCATGTAAGTGCGAAATGTTCAATTGAAAAAATGGCTGTTTAGGGCTGTTGCTTATTAATGAGCAGTGCCCGCGTAGGGCTGTCCATGCAAGGCTGAAAAGTAAAAACCTTGAAAAGGAGGAAGATGTTATGGCCAATCTGGATTATCCCGATGTTTGTCTGTCCGAGGTGAACCAGCAGTGCAAGGTTACCCCGCCCGATCTTGAAGTGACCAGGGAGCGGGTGCATAAGCTGCCCGAGGGGATGACCAAGACATTGGTGAATAGCTTGCGCATGGCTTTCCCGGACAAGTTCGACTCCGATGAGGAGGCGTACATGGTTTTCGATGCCATGAAGGCTGTGATTGCAATCGGGCTGCACAACAGGAACCCAGTTGATCTGGAAGGATTGGGAGAGTTCCGAGTGGAGAAGGAAGGAGGTCAAGCCCGTGTGGTTTTCTATCCCAGCAACGCCTTGAATCAAGTTCTGGGTGAATAGTAATCCCCTGCACGTTTCAAGAGAGCCAGCAAACCGTTATCCAGGATTGAGCCTTCCGGGGCCATGGCTCAGGCAATGTACCGTAGAATCTTGTATTTCGCTAGGAAAGGTCCGGGTCAATAATCCTGCCGGTAAGCAGATCTTGTGCATGGGGATTCATGCTTTTCAGGATCCCCCATGCACAAGTTCTCAAGCTTTGCTGCGTCTTGTCCCATAGGGTCAACTGGCCAGGTTTACAGTTTTATTGGTCACAAATTTGGGGAAGTGGCAGCAAGCCTGGAATCTCCAATGAAGAGTCTTGTGAATCCCAGGGAGTTCATTCAGAGTGATGTTTCTCTGGGCGCCAGGCCCTCACAGAGGAGTAGAGCGAGCAAGCTCTCCAGCCGATCTCCGCCAAGATGAGAACTGGGTGTGCCCAGCGCCTCATGTGGTGAGAGCCATTGTTGTCCAGCCAAAACCGTTTTATAATCCCTTCCTATCAGCATTATATGCTGCATCAGCAGGCTATGCTCTCAGGACAAACTTTTACCAGCTTCTCCTTCGCCACTCCTGAACAAATTGTCAGGGTTCCCCGGGCTGATATTCTCGGTGAGCCTATAATCCTTGCTCTGAGTGTCACATTCACTGCAGTCTATATATTCCCTGCTTGAGCTCAGTGCACCTGGAGTCGCCTCTCTCCCCATGCCCCCAGTGGTCCGACTACGAATGGTTCCGGTTTACACATTGAGCCTAAAGTTGCATCTTGAAGCTCCGAAAGGTGATTTCAGATCAATATTAGAAAAGGGTCAAGGATGAAACTCAGTGATATCCAGATAATCCGGTGGCCGAGAGGCTATCGTAGGAAGATGCGGAAAGCAGCTGAGGCTGAAGGTCTTTCAGTGAGCCAATGGCTGGTAAAAAAAGTGTCTGGAGAACTGGAGGCCTTTGCTCATGCGGAAATCGTAGGTAACGTATCAGGAACTCCGCCGGTAAACACCTCAGATAGCTCCGAGGAGCGCCAAGTGATTCGTTCAATTCGTCTGGCGGAAAAGTTCAAAACATTGCAGGAATGGATACTGGGAGGAAGGTCTGTAATCCGCGAGCCCGCAGACCAGTATCCGGAGCGTTCTCAATCGGTTCAAGTGACCATCCCTCTACAGGGAGGAAGGACCAGGCGTCTCAGCGCGATTGCCAAGTTCCAGGGCAGAGCAAGACGCTCGATTATTGTCGAGTTCCAAGATGAAAGCCTTCCTCCAGGCAAGGAGATAGACACCGGCAAACAGTGCCTAGTCACCTTCAAGTTGAATGGCCAGCCTCAATACATGCCCGCGTCTATCGAATCGATTTCGGATGGAAAAGGATTGTTCCTGAAGGACAAGGGCATCGTTCCTGTCCCTCTGGAAAGGAGGAGAGCCCTGCGGATTAAAGCAAACTTTCCTCTTGAGTACAAGCGGCAGATCCAACATGGCTTTCGTCAAGCTCAAGGCATAGACATAAATACAAAGGGCATTCAGTTGCGGTGTCAGGAGGGTCTGGAGGCTGGAGAAATACTTGTTTTGAACATAAAATTGCCTCTTCCCGAGCCCTATATTGTTCTTTGCAGGGCGCGAGTGATCTGGAGCAGGAAGTTATCAGATACCATTCACGCAACGGGTTGCCAGTTTCTCGATCTAACAGAGCAGGATCGGGACGCCCTCGAGGATTTTTGCCTAAGAGAGGTTCTGTATCATAAGCGGAGCTAGGCTTGCAGATTAGCCTGGATTTTGAGTGTTCCAATGGTGGATGACTCATGGAGAAAGGAATTTGTTGACCGAGGATGTCTATCCTCGGTTTTTTTTCTGGGATTCACTTGGGGATAATTGAGGGCGGGGTCAAAAAAAGGGATTATCCTTACTGGATAACCCCCTTCTTTAATTGGCTCCCCGGCGCGGATTTGAACCGCGAACATGGTGATTAACAGTCACCCGCTCTGCCGAATTGAGCTACCGGGGAAAAGCAAAAGAAATCTAATCCTTCAAACGGGTAATGTCAAGGGTTGCTTTCTGTTCCGCACAACCGGGGTGGAAATTGAGCTTGGCGCTACAGGGAGTAAGTGATATGTTTGCTTTGGCCTCCGATAATTATCTTCACTGTGGCTGGTATCGCGATTTGCTTTTGGATATAGGCGGCAAGCAAGGTGTGAAGAGGAACTGGTTACCTAAAACAGGGCAGCAAACTAAGCACAGGAGCAAGACCTATGAAGGATGTAGTAATCGTAAGCGGTGCCAGGACCCCGTTGGGCAACTTTCTGGGCACCTTGAAGGATTTTTACGCGGCCCGCCTGGGGGCCCTTTGCATTCAGGAGTCCCTGAAAAGGGCCGGACTTAGGCCTGAGGCGAGTCAACAGATGCGGGAGAGCGCGCCAAGCGCACTGAAGGATGCTGGTGTTACCGATCTGGAGCGCAAGTATCGGGACTGGCCCGAGGAGTCAACCTCGGTGGTGGTGGACGAGGTGATCATGGGCAATGTCCTGCAAGCGGGCCAGGGCCAGAATCCTGCCCGCCAGGCAGCCATTTACGCCGGCATGCCCAAGGAGACTCCCGCAGCCACTATTAACAAGGTCTGCGCCTCGGGCATGAAGGCAGTGTCCATGGGCGCGCAGTCCATCCGGGCAGGAGACGCGGAAGTAGTGGTCGTGGGCGGCATGGAGAACATGAGCCAGGCACCTTACGCCTTGCCCAGCTTACGGGAGGGTGCCCGCATGTTCGGCACCGAGGCCAGGGATCTCATGGTTCATGACGGCCTGTGGGAGCTGTTCTACGGGTATCACATGGGCATGACTGCAGAGAATATCGCGGATGCCTACGGCATCAGCAAAGAGGAGCAGGACAAGCTGGGCCTGGACAGCCACTCCAGAGCCATGGCTGCTATCAGGGAAGGAGTCTTTGCCGAGGAGATTGTCCCGGTAAGCATCCCGCAAAAAAAGGCTGACCCCTATCTGTTCGATACGGACGAACGCCCCATGGATACGGACATAGAGAAAATGGGCAAGCTGAAGCCGGTATTCAAGAAGGACGGCACGGTTACCGCGGGCAACGCCTCGGGGATAAACGATGCCGCTGCCGCCCTGGTCCTGATGAGCCGTGAGAAGGCGGATTCCCTGGGGCTGACCCCCCTGGCCTCCATATCCTCCTACGCAGCCGGAGGAACAGACCCCGCCTATATGGGGTTGGGAGTTATACCCGCGGTACACGCGGTTTTGCGCAAGTCCGGCTGGTCCCTGAAGGACATCGAGTGTACCGAGTTGAACGAGGCCTTCGCCTCTCAGGCCCAGGCCTGCATACGGGAGCTGGGCCTGGACTGGCAGCGAACCAACCCCCACGGAAGCGGGATCTCTCTGGGGCATCCCATCGGGGCCACCGGAGCCAGGATAGTCTACAGCCTGGCCATGGAGATGAACCGCAAGGGTCATGCCCGCGGTTTAGCCACTCTATGCATAGGCGGAGGTATGGGATACGCGGTGACCCTGCAACGTTCCTAGGCTTTTCAGTCCGGAATGCTGACGGTGTGGAGGGTCCTGCCCTCCATTTCCAGGCTGACAAGATTACCACGCTGCCGCAGCCTGACCACTACCCCCTGCCCGCCCTGCAGCTCGGGATGGGCCGCACGCAGGGCGGGCAGGTCCACGCCCTCCAGCACCTTTCTGAGCAGCTCTATGCGCTCTTCCAGTTCGAGTGAACCAGGGGAGCGAAAGTACTGGGACAAGGATCTTTCGTAGGCCCGTTTGGCCTCGGTAGCGATACAGTGTCCATACAGCCTTAGTTCCAGGATAACTTCGGACATAACTAAAAAAAGGCCGGAAGCGGCATTTTAGCCGCAACCGGCCTATTTTTTGAATTGCAAATTAGGGGCTACTTCATTTCCTGAATCTTTTCCGTCAACACGGGGATGAATTCAAGCATGTCTTCCACAACACCCACATGGGCCACCTGGAAAATGGGGGCCTTGGAATTCTTGTTCACAGCCACGATATAGGGGTTGCCCTTTACTCCGCCCATGTGCTGGAAGGAACCGCTGATGCCCATGGCCAGGTAAACCTTGGGCTTGACCGTCATTCCAGACGTACCCACCTGGCGGGATTTGTCCATCCACTTGGCGTCCACCACGGGCCGGGAGCAGGCTACGGCTCCACCCATGGCCTCGGCCAACTCCTGGGCCATCTCGATGTTCTCTTCGTCCTCGATGCCCCGTCCGATGGCCACCAGGACATCCTCCTTGGTGATATCCACCTCGCCTATCTCCGCCTCGCGGACCTCGATGAACTTGCGCTTGGCCTGGGCCTCGCCAGCTTCGGAGCTCTTGTCCAAAACCTCGCCGCTCTGGCCGCCTTCGCTAGCAGGGAAGACTCCTCCGCGCACGGAAAGAACCGCACCCTGGGAAAGATCGCACTGCACGTGAGTGTGAACCTGACCGCCGTGCTCCTGCCTGACAGCCTTGAGCGCGTCACCCTCGACTCCGTCTATGCCCACGATGTCCGAGATATGAGAGGAATCCATCTTGATGGACAGACCAGGGGTCAGGTCCATGCCCAGGGTATTGAAGGGAGTCAGCAAGATGCAATCCGAGGGCAAAAGATTGACTAGTTGTGGCCGAATCAGCTCCGCATTAGGGTAGCTGTGCTCGCTCTTGTCCACCTTCCAGACATGGGGATAGATGGAAGCCGCCTGCTGGCAGGCACTGTCCAGATCGCCACCGGAACCGAAAAGCACGGCGGTAACCTGGGCTTGAGGGTCTATCTGCTCCGCTACCTTGATCAGCTCGTAGGCAGAGTCCTCTATGGATCCCGCGTTGTGTTCGATATATGCATAGATCTGTCGACTCATTACTTCAACCCTCCTTGCGCTTTCAGGAGTTCAACCAGCTTCTCGGCGACTTCCTCGCTGTCGCCCTCCAGGATCTCCGCGCCTTCGCCCATTTCGGGGTGGAAGTAATCCAGGCGCTTGACTCTGGCGGCATTTTCCCCGACCTGATCCTCGGAAAGACCAAGGTCGGAGGCGCTCATCTCCGGAATCTCGACGCCGGAGACCTTGCGAATTCCCCGTATACCCACATAGCGGG
>CAYSPQ010000085.1:0-6696 GCA_964432965.1 uncultured Desulfohalobiaceae bacterium | reverse complement strand
AAGAGAACTCTTCTCTTCCCTTGAGGAACCTGGTCTTTATGGGCATGGGGGAGCCGCTTCTCAACTGGCCCCAAGTAAAAAAGGCCCTGGAAATCATTCGCGATGACAGAGGCCTAGGATTTTCCATGCGCAGGACCACCCTCTCCACTGTGGGAATTCCCGGCCCTCTGCAAGAGTTCGCTCAGACCGGACTGGGCTCGCTGGCGGTTTCCCTGCATGCCCCCACTCAGGAATTAAGGGCCAGGTTAATGCCCAGGGCTGCCTCCATCATCACTCTTGCCCAGCTTATTCGCACCCTGCAGGATATTCCGCTCAAGCCGCGACAGCGCATCACCCTGGAATATATCCTTATCCACGGGGTGAACGACAGCTTACAACATGCCAAGCAGTTGAACAAACTCGTCTCCTCCCTGCGCTGCAAAATTAACCTGATCGCCCTGAACCCGGATGAAGGCATACCCTATAGCTCCCCCAGCCAAGACAGGATCCTGGACTTCGAGAAGTTTTTGCTAGACAAGGACAAGTCCGTTTTTCTCCGCAAAAGCAAGGGCGCGGACATCGAGGCCGCCTGCGGCCAGCTGAAAAACAAGGCAGTCCCGGATAATAATTTGACCCCATAAAGATGCAACTGCATAAATTAAAATCAGGTAACGGCCTTTGATCAAGCTGCTCTAACTAATTGACTTTTCTGCCTGCCCCGTGAAACCTTGTCTTTGTTTCACCGGGGTCCTCTGCCTTTTGTCCTCTGTCCTCTATCCTCTGCAGACGCATACATAAAGGGAAGGTTTACAAGAGAACCGTATCGGTCTAGATTGTGACTTTCAAAAAAACTCTCATGCCAGCCCAGGCGCAGGCACAACGAAGCATGAAAATGTGAATTGAAATCGTGACTTAGTGTGCTAACAGCCGGTTTCATCCAGACATATGAATACAGGAATCAGCATAGACTGACAGTCTTCCAGCTTTAACAACCTGGATGGCAGCCACCATCCTGGAATAATGACTTAGACGATCGACATCGATGATACCTGCGAATACTTGGATAGGAACACAGCAAGCATCCATTTGAAACCGGCTGTCAGCACACTAAGCCACGATTTCCACCTGATGTTTTTTTCAGCTAACTCAAGACGTTGAACACATTTTCATACAAACAAACAATGGAGATCCCGATGCCGGCACCAGATTTCCAGAAGATGGGTGGCTTGCTCCCGGCTATAGTCCAGGACTTCGAAAGCGGAGAGGTCCTGATGCTGGCCTATATGGATCCGAAGGCATGGGAAAGGACCCTGAGCACCGGCCGAGCCCATTTCTACAGTCGCAGCCGGGACAAGATCTGGCTGAAAGGTGAATCCTCGGGAAACGTGCAACAGGTGCAGTCCGTTCGTCTGGATTGCGACGCGGACACCATACTGCTGCTGGTTCGCCAAATCGGCGGGGCTGCCTGTCACACCGGATACCGAAGCTGCTTCTATCAACAGGTCGCGCCGGAGGAAAAGATCAGTTCGGAAAAAATCTTCGATCCCCAGGAGGTATACAAATAAATGACGCGGTCCAAAACACTGCGACTCGGCATTCCCAAGGGATCCCTGCAGGACTCCACGATCAAGCTCTTTGCCAATTCTGGCTGGAAGATCAGGTTGCATCACCGCAACTATTTTCCGGACATCGACGACCCCCAGATCGAATGCACCCTTTGCCGGGCCCAGGAAATGCCCGTGTACGTGGAGGATGGCACCCTGGACATTGGCTTGACCGGCAAGGACTGGATCCTGGAGAACGAGGCTGAGGTGGCCAAGGTGACCGAGCTGGTCTATTCCAAGACAAGCAATCGTCCAGCCAGATGGGTTCTTGCCGTGGCCAACGATTCGCCCTATATGCGGCCGGAGGATCTTAAAGGAAAGAAGATCGCCACTGAGTTGGAGCACTTCACCCGCAAGTACTTCCAAGAGGCCGGAATACCGGTGGACGTAGAGTTTTCCTGGGGTGCGACTGAGGCCAAGGTCGTTTCCGGCCTGGCTGATGCCATAGTGGAGGTCACGGAAACCGGAACCACCATAAAGGCCCATGGCTTAAGGATCATTGCCGAGCTGATGCAGACCTCCACCCAGCTCATCGCCAACAAGCAAGCCCTGGAGGATGAGTGGAAAAAGGAAAAAATCGAGCAGATCAGCACCCTGTTGCAGGGAGCGCTTCGCGCCGAGCGCCTTGTGGGGCTGAAAATGAACGTGCCCAGGTCCCGCCTGGAAGAGGTGACCGAGCTGCTGCCCAGCCTGACCTCACCCACCCTGGCCGGTCTTTTCCAGGAGGAATGGATGTCGGTGGAAATCGTGGTGGAGGAGGCGGTTGTTCGCGATCTCATTCCCAAGCTCCGCGATCGCGGTGTAGAAGGCATTATAGAGTATCCCCTGAACAAGGTGATCTGAAATGAGCCCCCCTTTCTTTATCCGGGCTACCGCCTGGCCGGCACTAGCCGTGTTGCTGCTGCTGATCTGGGGCTGCGGCCCTACCACCCCCTCGGTCTCTGAACAGGCCGAAGCACGCCTGGAGCTGGCCAGCTCCCATCTGCAGGAAAATCGCCCCAGGCAGAGCCTGCAGGAACTGCAAAGGGTGCAGGACGAGGCCGAAGGCTTGCCGGAATACCATTTCCTGCTGGGAATGACCTATCTGCAGCTGGAGGAAATTGAGCCCGAAGAGGCCATACAAGAGCTGGAGAGGACCGTGGATCTTGCCCCGCAATTGGGAATGGCCTGGAACAATCTGGGCAATGCGTACATCGAGGCCGGACAACCGGAAAAGGCGAAACAGGCCCTGAAAAGGGCGCTGGACATCTCCACCTATCTAACCCCGGAATACGCTGCTTACAATCTCAGCCGGCTCTATCAGAATCAGGACCAGCTGAGCGAAGCCATCACCTACGCCAAAATGGCCCTCAACCACAACTGGCGTTACTATCCTGCCTATCACCTCCTTGCCGATGTTTATATCCAACAAGGGAAAATGGACAAGGCAAAGGAAAAGCTGGGCGAAGCGGTGGAGGCCTTCCCAGACGATCACCGCCTATGGCTGCGCTATGGACAGACTCAGCTGAGGCAGGGAGAAGAAGAGAAAGCGGCGCAATCCTTTCAAAGGGTGCTGGAAATTGCCCCGGATTCCGAATCTGCCCAAGTGGCCCGAAATCACATGGATCTCCTCGAGCCCTGACCTGCTTGCAAGCCAGGGGAGCCCCGCCCCGAACATACTGGGAATCAATCCCTGGGCCTACGACTTTGCCGCCTACAACCTCTGGTCCCGCCCACTGGGGCTGATTTCCGCCCTGGAGGCTTTCCGCGCCTGCGGATGCAATGTGGCCCTACTGGACTGTCTGGATCGCACCTGGTGGGACGTGGATTGGCCGGAACCTGACTCCTTCGGCTGCGGCCGCTATCCGCGAACAGTACTACCCAAGCCGGCCGACCTAGACCACGTGCCACGAAGATTCTGCCGCTATGGACTGCCTCTGAATGCGGTCTCCGGCGCACTAGCCCGCATGGATCCGGTTCCGGATCTGGTGTTGATCACAGCGAACATGACCTACTGGTACCCCGGGGCAATCACCGCGGCTGTTCTGGCCAAACGCTTCTTTCCCCGCACACCCGTGGCTTTGGGCGGCGTCTACGCTACCTTGTGCAATGAGCACGCCAGGAAGAGCGTGCCGGTGGATCTGGTGCTGCAGGGCCCAGTGGAGGAAGAGCAGAACTGGTCCCGGATCTGGTCGCTCATGGACTCCACCTCGCCCGAGCCTCCCAGACCAGATGCGGGAAGGCTTCTACCCTCCCTCTATCCCGGGGCTGAATACTCTGTTCTTTTGGGCTCCAGGGGGTGCCCCTTCACTTGCCCCTATTGCTCCAGCAGACTTCTTTACCCCGGCTTCAGCCAGTTCCATTGGAAAAGCCTATGGACTCAAGTGCAGGAGGAGAGAGCCAAGGGGGTGCGCGACTTCGCCTTCTACGACGACGCCCTTCTCGTGCAGCCCCATGTGTGGCTGGAGCCGTTTTTGCAAACACTAATCGAGAAGCGTGCCGACATACGGCTGCATGTACCCAACGGCCTACATGCAGCCTACCTCGAACCGCATGTTTGTCGGCTCCTCTTCCGGGCGGGATTGACCACGGTTCGACTTGGGCTGGAAAGCGCCAACTTCCGCAACAGGCCGGACAAAAAGCTGACCCGGCAGGAATGGGATTACGGGGTGGGCAATCTCTTTAGGGCAGGGTTCAAGCCGGAAGACACAGGGGCCTACATTCTTTTCGGTTTGCCCGGTCAAAGCGAAGAAGAAGTGATGGAAGCCATATCCTTTGCAAAGAGCTTCGGAATACGGCCGCACTTGGCCTATTACTCCCCCATACCGGGAACAGCCATGTTCGAGAGGGCGGAAAGATACAGCCCCTACCCCCTTCGAGATGAGCCCCTGTGCCAGAACCGGGCCATCTGGCCCTGCTATCCCGCGGGGTTTAGTTGGGCTGAGCGCAATCGCTGGCTTTCCCAGCTCCGAGCCTGCTAGGGACGCGGCTCTACTGTATTCTGACCCGCTATACGCGGGCATCAAAAAGGCCGAGCTTGACTGCTGGCCCAAGAGCAGGTAACAGAAAAACTTGCCCTATAAGACAGCATTGGACATTGCCGAACAACAAATTGCTTGAGCCTGAACTGAGCGATGTCCTAAATCCCGGGCCTGTGTTTAACAATATTTGCCCTATTGGGAACGGTTTTCAACTGGTTCAAGCGATTTACGGAGGTTTCAGCGTGGAGAAATACAAGACCAAGAACAACATCTTTCCCCATATTCCGGAACGCATTTCCCGCTTGGGAGAACTGGCGGAAAACCTGTGGTGGAGCTGGAACCCCCAAGCCCGCATGCTATTCAAGATGCTGGACAGGCAGGCCTGGAAGGAGAGCGGTCACAATCCGGACGCAATGCTCAAGAAGCTGCCCCAGCATCTGCTCCAGGAAGCCGCCCAGGACCGGAACTACCTGCGCCACTATGATCTGGTCATGTCCCAGTTCGACCAACAGGCCAACCACGACAACGTGGAGGACAGATCGCCAGTGGCCTATTTCAGCGCCGAATACGGCCTGCATCACTCCCTGCCCTTCTTTGCCGGGGGATTGGGTCTTCTGGCCGGGGATCACCTCAAGGAATGCAGCGACATGCGACTGCCCCTGGTGGCAGTGGGTTTCATGTATCCCTCCGGATACCTGAAGCAGACCATCAATAAGGACGGTTGGCAGGAAAGCGTCACCCAGACCGTGGACCGCGAATCCGCTTCCATCAATCAAATCTTCGATACCAGCGGCGAACGGATCATAATCGAAATCCCCCATCTGGAGCCCCGCATTCGGGCAGCGGTGTGGAAGGTCGCGGTAGGCAGGGTAAGCCTCTTCCTAATCGATACGGAAATCGAGGAAAACCCGGAGTGGATCCAGCATATCGCCCGTCAGCTCTATACCAGCGACCAGGAGCATCGCCTCCTGCAGGAAGCGGTGCTGGGCCTGGGAGGATACACCTTGCTGCGCAGGCTGGGGATCGATCCCTATATGATACACCTCAACGAGGGACACCCCGCTTTTGCCCTCCTGGAAGCCATGCGGGACCTGATGCAGCAGGGAAGGAGCTTTGACCAGGCCAAAAAAGAAATACGGGAAAAGAGCCTGTTCACTACCCACACTCCGGTTCCGGCCGGGCACGATGTTTTCCCGGCGGAGCTGATGGACAAGTATTTCCCTTCCTATTGGCAGGCCCTAGGTTTGGACAGGGAATCCTTTCTGGAACTGGGTAAGCATCCGGAGAAACCGGAATCCGGCTTTAACATGACCGTGCTGGCCATGCGCCTTACCGGGCAGTGCAATGCGGTAAGCCGACGACACGGAGAGGTGACCAGGCAGATGTGGCAAGGCCTCTGGCCGGATAAGCAAGCGGAGGATATCCCCATAGACCACGTCACCAATGGAGTGCACCTGCCCACTTGGCTGGACCCCAAGATCCGGCTCCTGTACAACCAGCACTTTGACGAGGGCTGGATCATGGAGCACGACAATCCCGCTATCTGGGAGTTCATAGAGGAAATACCGGACGAGAAGCTCTGGCAGACCCATTATCTGCTCAAGGTAAAACTCCTGAACCACATTCGACAGCTCGCCCGAGAGAACTGGAGGCAGCGGCAAACCCCGGATCTTATTCCCGCACTGGGGACCATGCTCGAGCCCTCCATCCTGACCATCGGCTTCGGGAGGCGTTTTGCCACCTACAAAAGGGCGGATCTCATATTGCAGGACCCGGAGCGCCTGAAACAGCTGGTGAACGATTCCTGGCGCCCCATTCAGATCATATTTGCCGGCAAGGCCCATCCCGCGGACCACGAGGGGCAACGCTTGATGCAGCGGGTGATCCACTTTGCCCAGGATCCGGAGTTCAGCGGCAGGATAGCCTTTGTGGAAAACTTCAACGAACAGCTTGCCCAGTACATGGTCCACGGAGTGGACGTGTGGCTGAACACTCCCCAGCCTCCCATGGAAGCGAGCGGAACTAGCGGAATGAAGGCCTCGATCAACGGAGTGCCCAACCTGAGCATTCCCGACGGTTGGTGGCTGGAGGGAGCCTCCCCGGGCAACGGCTGGACCATTCCCCTCCACCAGGATGCCGAACCAGGAGAGCAG